>DASTEN010000120.1:0-3369 GCA_035709645.1 Sphingomonas sp. | reverse complement strand
ACGAGCTTGGCCGAGATCGGCGTGCGTGGCCCCGGCTTTCGATCCTGGCGGGCATAGCCGAAATAGGGGAGCACGGCGGTGATCCGCTTCGCCGACGCACGCTTCAGCGCATCGATGATGATCAGCGTCTCCATGAGATTGTCGTTCGCCGGGTATGACGTCGACTGGAGAACGAACACGTCCTCGCCGCGGACGTTCTCCAGGATCTCGACGAAAATCTCTTCGTCGGCGAAGCGACGGACATTCGCCTTCGTCAGCGGGATCTCGCAATAATCGGCGATCGCCTGGGCGAGCGGTGTGTTCGAATTTCCGGCAATCAGTTTCATGAAGAATGCGCTCCCCGCGGGACTCGCGCGTCGCCTTACTGTGACGGTCCCGTGACGGCTAGTCCCGACGCAACCGGGCGCGTACAGGCCCGTGCATGATCATCACCCGTTTCGCGCCGTCGCCGACCGGCCATCTGCACGTCGGCAATCTGCGGACCGCGCTGCACAACTGGATGTGGGCGAAGAAACATGGTGGCCGCTTCCTGCTGCGGATCGACGATACCGACCGCGAGCGCAGCGAAGAGCGGTTCGTGACGGCGATTCGGGCGGACCTGTCGTGGCTGGGCCTGATCCCCGACGACGAAGCGCGTCAGTCGCAGCGGTTCGCGCTGTACGAGACGCGGTTTGCCGAGCTGGTGGCGAGCGGCCGCATCTATCCCGCTTACGAGACGCCGCAGGAACTCGACCTGAAGCGCAAGATCCAGCTGGGTCGCGGGCTGCCGCCGATCTACGACCGCGCGGCCCTCGCGCTGACTGATGCCGATCGCGCCCGGCTGGACGCGGACGGCGTGCGCCCGCACTGGCGCTTCCGCCTGTCGCCCGAGGCGATCGCCTGGGACGACCTGATCCGCGGCCCCCAGCGATTCGATCCCGCGACGATGAGCGATCCAGTGATCCGGAGGGCGGACGGGTCGTGGCTGTATCTGCTGCCGAGCGTCATCGACGATATCGACATGGGCATCACGCATGTCGTGCGCGGCGAGGACCATGTGTCGAATACCGCTGCGCAGGTGCAGATGTTCGAAAGCCTGGGCGCCGCGCCACCCGCCTTCGCACACGAGGCGCTGCTGACCGGCAGCGAGGGCAAGCTGTCGAAACGGCTCGGATCGCTCGGCGTCGCGCATTTCCGCGACGACGGCATCGAACCGCAGGCGATCGTCGCGCTGCTCGCGCGGATCGGGACGAGCGATCCGGTCGAGCCGATGGTCGAGCCGACACCGCTGATCGAAACCTTCGACTTCGCGCATTTCGGGCGAGCGCCGGCGCGATTCGACGAAGGCGAACTGGCCGGCGTGAATGCCAAGATCATCCACCAACTGCCGTTCGATGCGGTGGCCGACCGGGTGCCGGTCGGCATGACCGCCGAAGGTTGGGACGCGATTCGCCCCAATCTGGAGCGAGTCGCTGACGCAGGCGACTGGTGGCAGGTGGTCGAGGGGCCGATCGCCAGCGAGACGCCTGCGGAGGACCGCGCATTTCTGGCGCAGGCGGCCGCAGCCGCGCGCGACCTCGATTGGGATGCCGACCCCTGGCATGGGCTGACGGCTGCGGCGAAGGCGGCGTCGGGGCGCAAGGGCAAGGCGCTGTTCCTGCCGCTGCGCCGCGCGCTGACGGGTCGGGAGCACGGCCCCGACATGGCGGCGCTGCTGCCGCTGATCGGGCGCGAGCGCGCAGTCGCTCGGCTCGACGCCGCCGCGGGCTAACTTCCTCATCTTCCCCATACGGCTCATCGCGCGATCGAGCCACTTGATCGCAAATTGATATGGTGTAACATCACGCAACAGTCGGACGAGCCGGCCGGGAGTTCGATCCAAGGAGAGACGTGATGTATGCCGATCGGTACGAGCGTTCGAAGCCCAACCCCGTCAGCCTGACCGCCGCCATCGGCATCAATGCCGTGCTTGTCGGTGCGCTGCTGTTTTCCGCCCCCGATATCGCCACGCATATCGAGACGAGCTTCAAGAGCTACGACGTGCCGATCACGCCGCCGCCCGAACCGGTCAAGCCCGAGCCGGTGAAGGAAACCAAGGCCGCGACCAGTCCGAGCGAACCGCTGGTCGTCACGCCGATCCCGGAAGTGAAGACCGTGACGGTCGACACGCCCATCGTCATTACGACCGACGTCCTGCAGCCCCCACCGTCGCTGCCGGGCCCGGCGGCCACCGGCACCCCGACCGGCCCCGTCACCGTCGATCCGCCAAAACCCGCCCCGGTGATCGTCGGCGCGACGCCGGACCCGCGCGCGACATTCCAGCCCGATTATCCGCCGTCGGAGCGCCGCGCCGGGGCGGAGGGCGCGGTGACCGTTCGCGTCCTGGTCGGCACCGACGGCCGGGTGAAGTCGGTCGAACGCGTCGACGCCGCGAACGACGCTTTCTACGAGGCGACCCGCCGCCAGGCGCTCAGCCGCTGGCGCTTCCGCCCCGCCACGCGCGATGGCGTGCCCTATGAGACGTGGCGGACCATGACCGTGCGGTTCGTCCTTGAAGACGCCTGACCGCAGGTCCGCGGGGGTGGTTCGACGCCACCCCCGCACTTATGTATAAGGGCGCAATGCGATATTTCGCCCGCTTCTCGCCCTTTCGTGCCATTCAGGATTTGCGCCTGTTCCTGGCATCGCGTCAGAAATACGAACTCGCCTTTCTGTTCGTATCGATCGTGCTGACGACGCTGCTGATCGCCGGCTTCGTCAAGGACTCGCGAGTGGAGAAACCCTACAAGCGCGACATCGTCTACGTCGAGAACTGGCGCGCCGACCGCAGCGATGCCGAGATCCGGGCCGGCCAGCTGCGCGACATGGCGACGCGGACCAAGCTGGACGCGATGCAGGAAAAGGCGATGGCCGACCGCAAGGCGAGCTTCCGACGGGTCGATGACAAGCTCAGCTCGTGGGGCCTGTAACCACCGACGACGCCCGCTGGATGACGGCCGCGATCGTCCTGTCGCAGCGATCGCGCGGGCGCACGGCACCCAACCCCAATGTCGGATGTATCCTGGTGCGCGACGGTCGCGTCGTCGGCCGTGGCTGGACGCAGTCAGGCGGACGGCCGCATGCCGAAGCGATGGCGCTGGCCCAGGCGGGTACGGCGGCGCGGGGTGCCACCGCCTATGTCACGCTGGAGCCATGCGCGCACCGATCGGACCGCGGGCCAGCCTGCGCACCGTCACTGGTCGAGGCCGGCGCAGCACGCGTCGTCGCGGCGCTGGTCGATCCCGACTACCGGACCGCCGGGCGCGGACTGGCGTTGCTGCGCGACGCCGGGGTCGCGGTGACCGAAGGCGTCGGTGCGGACGACGCGCGGCGCGCGATGGCCGGTTTCCT
>DASTEN010000119.1:0-7454 GCA_035709645.1 Sphingomonas sp. | reverse complement strand
TTAACCGGCGATGCGCCTCGCCGAGCGAATGATACGGCACGCCCGGCAGCAGATGATGGAGCGCGTGGTACCGCAGCCCGACCGGTGCCCACAGCATCGGCAGCAGCGCTGGCGGCGGCACGTTGACCGAATCGAGATACTGCGCGGTCACGCTCATCTGCTCACCATCATTTTCCCACAGATGGGCGACCAGCGTGCGCACCTGGTTCAGGACCATCGTCGCCGACAGAATGCCGAGGTAGATCGCCAGCGCCCGCAGCGGCACGGTGCCGGTCGCGACCAGCGCCACCAACGCGATCGCCCACAGGCTCGTCGCGATTTCCAACCGGACCCACAGCTTGCGATAGTCATCGGTCATATCGCGCCGACGGAAGGCGGGATTGATCGCCAGGGCCGAAAACCGCGCAGCGATCGTCCGGCGCAGCGCCGGCACGGCCAGCGACAGCGGCGACAGGATCGCAAATCGGAACAGCAGAGCAATCGGCGCGAGCGCGGAGGCGACGACGAACAGCGGCACCGACCACGGCTTCATCAGTGCGAGCGGCAGATATTCCGGATCGTCGATCGTACCGTAGCGGGTCTTGTTATGGTGCAGATTGTGCACACCCTCGTACATGAACGAAGGGATCATCAGCGGAATGCCGATCAGCATGTTCCAGCCCAGGCGAAAGCCCGGCACCTGCGCATGCTTCATATGGCTGACTTCATGGATGAAGCTGCCCGCGCGGTACAGGGCGAACACCGCGACGATACCGCTGACAATAGCCAGAGCAAGCGAGGGCGCCAGGATCGCACCTGCCAGCCCGACATAGCCGAACGCGGCGGAGGCGAGCAGGTCCGCCCAATATATCTTCGGATTGGCGGCGTGCAGATCGCGCGACACCTCGGCCGCAGTCCGCAGCAGCGTCTTGTCGTCGACGATCTTCTCCGCCGCAGCGCGCGGCTGGACACCGGCCCAGGCGCCAGGCGCTCGGCGGTCGATAGTGGCAGTCGTAGTCATCGCGTGTCCCATTGCCCCAAGATAGTGGCTGTAAGGTGGCCGTGCGAGTGCGCCCAAGCCGGGAAAACCCGCTTGCTATGATCGATTCCGCTCGTCACACCGACGCCGCAAAATCGATCTAGCGAAAGCCTGCCATGGCCGACCTCTCCATCCGTCCGATATCGTCGAAGGCTGAGTACAAGCGCTTCGTCGACCTGCCGTTCCGCCTCTACGCCGACGATCCCAACTGGGTTCCGCCATTGCGCGGGGAAGCGCTAGGGCTGCTGCTGCCTGAAAAGAACGGCTGGTTCAGTCACGCCAAGGCGCAGCTGTTCCTGGCGGAACGGGACGGCGTGCTGGTCGGGCGGATTTCGGCGCATATCGACACGCTGGCACTGACGATGCCGGCCGAGCAGGGCTTCGGCCCCGGTGTCGGGCAATGGGGATTGTTCGATGCCGTCGACGGCGATGTCGCGGCGAAGCTCATCGCGACCGCCGAGACTTGGCTGCGCGATCAGGGCATGACGCGCGCGCTTGGTCCGATATCGATGTCGATCTGGGAGGAACCCGGCCTGCTGATTGAAGGGCACGACCATTCACCGACGATCATGATGGGTCACGCCAAGCCCGAATATCAGGGCTGGATCGAGGCAGCGGGCTACACCGGCGTCAAGCAGTTGATGACCTACGAGCTCGACATCACACAGGAATTTCCGCCGATCGTCCGCCGGATCATCCAGTCGGGCGAGCGTAACGAGCGGATCCGTGTTCGCGAAGTCGACAAGTCTAAGTTCGATCAGGAAGCGGCGATCATCCTCGACATCCTGAACGATGCCTGGTCCGACAATTGGGGCTTCGTGCCGCTGACCCCGCCCGAGATCAAGGATGTCGGCGTCAAGCTGAAGCCGATCGTCTTCAACGATCTGATCCGCATCGCCGAGCTGGATGGCCGGCCGGTCGCGTTCATGATCACCCTCCCCGACCTGAACGAGGCGATCAAGCCGCTGAAGGGCAATCTGCTGCCGTTCGGTTGGGCAAAGCTGCTGCTGTGGCTCCGCCGTCCGAAGGTCCGCACGATGCGCGTACCGTTGATGGGCGTGGTCAAGGAACTACAGTCGTCACGGATGGCCAGCCAGCTTGCCTTCATGATGATCGAATATATCCGCCGCGCCTCCGTCCAGCATTACGGCGCCGTGCGCGGCGAGATCGGCTGGATCCTGGACGACAACCAGGGCATGCGTTCGATCGCCGAAACGATCGATAGCCGGGTGAACAAGGTCTATCAGGTCTACGGCAAGGATTTGTGACGAAGGGGCGGATCGGTTTCGTCCGCCCCTTCCCTCACGATCGAGTGTCAGTTCCTCTCCATCGGATCGAAGCCCTCGATCAGCCATTCGGCGCGCGTGCGGCACACCAGACGGGGAATGCGGCTGCCGGTGAAGGTACCGCGAACGCAATATTGCGTGGGCTTGCGTACCTTGTTGGGCTGCGACGAACCCGCCGCGGCCGCGCTGGCGGCCGGCAGGATCTCAACAACTCCACGCACCGGCGTCGGCGTTCCGGCGGTGGTGAGGGCGAGGGTGAGGATGGTCGATGCGATCATGATGTGTCTCCCGTACGCCGAGCAAGGGGTCAGCCCGACGCCAGCACCAGTGCATTAGCCATGCCAAACACCAAGCCTCATGGATATCAGAGACTTAGTATCGACTACATCTGTGGTTTTTGCAGGATCTTGGTGGCCGTTGCCGAAAGTTCGCAAAGGCTCCGGCGCGACTTACTCAAAATGGGCATCCGTCGCGGGAGCCGGTCGACCTTCGGACCCAGCCACGAGTCAACCCGCAAGCATTGCCCTGAACTGTTCACCGGCAATGATCGTCATGCAGCGCGGTCGGGCGCGACGACGTCCGGCGGAGGGCTCAGGGGCAACCGCGGAGCGATTGGCCGGAGCCACGTCATCTCGCTTTAGGTCAGACGAACCCAGGTCGGAGCGTGATCGCTCGCCTTTTCCCGCCCACGATACGCCTTGTCCACGCCTGCCCCGGCAAAGCGGCCGGCGGCAAGTGGGCTCAGCAGCAGGTGATCGATACGAAAGCCGGCATCGCGCTGCCACGCCCCCGCCTGATAATCCCAGAAGGTCCAGACGCCGCCCCGCGGAAATTGCGTCCGCAACGCATCGGTCCACCCCTGCGCCAACAGGGCGCGATAGCCCGCCCGGCTTTCCGGCTGCATCAGGGCATCGTCCTGCATGGCGCGGACGGAGAAGGTGTCGTCGTCGTTCGGGATGACGTTATAGTCGCCGGCCAGCACCACCGGGACCTCTTCGGCCAGCAGCACGCGGGCGCGCGCGGACAGCCGGTCCAGCCAGCGCAGCTTGTAGTCGAATTTCGGCCCTGGCTGCGGGTTGCCATTGGGAAGATAGATCGAGGCGATCACCACGCCGTTCACGTCGGCTTCGATATAGCGGCTGTGTTCGTCCTCCGGCTCTCCGGCCAGCCCCTTCTGCCGCTCGACGGGTTGCGCATCCCGCGCGAGGATCGCAACGCCGTTGAACCCCTTCTGCCCGTGCCAGATCGCGCCGTAGCCCGCCGCTTCGATATCCTTGACCGGCAACCCTTCGTCGGCCGATTTCAGCTCCTGCAAACAGACGACGTCGGGCTTTTCCTCGTCGAGATATTCGAGCAGCCTCGGCAGACGGGCCTTTATCCCGTTCACATTGTAGCTGACGATCCGCATCAGATCGAAAAGCTGGAGCCGCAGCCGCAGCCCGATGCGGCCTGCGGATTGGTCACGCGGAACGCCGCGCCACCCAGGCTTTCGACATAATCGACGCTGGCCCCGCGAACGAGGTCGAGGCTGATCGCATCGACAACCAGACGGACCCCATCTGTTTCGGCGGTGGTGTCATCGGCAGCCGGGGCGTCCGCAAGCTCGAATTTATACTGGAAGCCCGAACAACCGCCGCCATCGACTGCGAGACGCAGGATGGCAGGTTTGTTCTGGCGCGAAGCGATCGCAGCGACCCGCGCCGCAGCGGACGGGGTCAGCGAGATATCGGGAGCGGCGGTGGCCATGGGCGGGGAGATAAGCCCGCGCTCGCCCCGCGGCAAGCTCAGTGGTCGGAAAGCGGGATCGACGGTCCACCAACGGCGGCGGTGTCCATCGACATCGGGGCCGCAGGCAGCATCTTCATATCGGCGACCTGTAGATAGGGCGCCGGGTTGACCGCGTGGCCATCGATGCGGACTTCGTAGTGCAGGTGGCTGCCCGTCGATCGGCCGGTCGATCCCATCAGGCCGATCAATTGCCCGCGCGAAACCCGGGTATTTTCCGCGACGAGGATTTTCGACAGGTGGCCGTAGCGGGTCTCGATACCCTTGCCGTGATTGATTTCGACCAAGTTGCCGTACCCGCCGGCTCGCTCGGCACGGCCGATGACGCCGTCGGCGGTCGCATAGACCGGCGTGCCAACCGGGCCGGGAATATCGACACCGGCGTGCATCGCCGCAGTACCGCGAAACGGATCCGAACGGACACCGAAATTGCTGGTGAACGACAGGCTGGCGACGGGATGGGCGGACGGGATCGAGATGACGGTCGATTCGCTGGTGTCGAGCTTCTTCCAGGTCTGGAACAGCGCCTGGAACTGCTGATCGCTCGACGCGGCGGTCGTCCCGGTTTCGGCGGCGGCGACGGTTTCGAACGGACCGCCTACGGCAGGTTTCGTTTCGGCATGGCCCAGCGTTGGCGTGACGATGGTGGCGGCGAAAAGGCAGGCTCGAGCAATCTGGCCCGTGAACGTCGAAAAGGTCATCGATCCCCACATATCCAAAGCGCTCGCGCGCCCTGAAGCGCGAACGAGAAACACCGCGTCGAGATTTGGAGCCCCCTCCGCTTCCTGACGATGGTGGGAATGCAAGGAAGCTTACGCCTGAGCAATAGGCGCGTAGTATTCGCGGGGCAGACCGGCAGTCTCGCGCGCCGAGTCGTTGAATGGAGGCTTAAGCACCCCGCGAAAATGGCGGGTGACGCAAGCCTGCCACGTCGGAATCGGCGCCAATCCCCGGGCTGCGCAGCCGAATCCGAACCAGCGCGATCCGGCTGCGACATGTCGCACCTCGTCCGTCAGGATCCGGTCGAGAATCGCGGCGGTCGCGGTATCGCCGGCCGCGGCGAACCGGTCCCGCGTCGCCGGCGTGACGTCAAGCCCGCGCGCTTCGAGCACCATCGGCACGATCGCCAGCCGGGCAAGCGCATCCTGCGCGGTTTCGCTAGCCGCCTCCCACAACCCGTCGTGCGCCGGCATCGCGCCATAGAAGCTGCCGCACGCCCGCAATCGTCGATCGAGCAGCGCGAAGTGCATCGCTTCGTCGGCACCGACTGCCATCCAGTCGTCGACGAACGCGCGCGGAAATGCCTGACCGAACCGTCCCACGACGTCGAACGCCAGGTCGATCGCGCCGAATTCGATATGCGCCAGCGCGTGGATCAGCGCGATCCGCCCCCGTTCCGACCCGCCCTTCCCGCGCTTGGGCATTCGGTTGGGCGGCAACAATTGGGGCTGGTCGGGCCGTGCCGGCCGATCCGGCATGGCGACATCGAAGACATGGTCCAGCCGCCCCAATCGCCAGTCACGTGCAGCAGCGCGAGCGAGGCGTATCTTCTCGCGCGGATCGACGGCCAGCAGAACGCCGCGAACCGCCCTGGAGATCGTCGTCACAGCGCTTTGGCGGCCGCCAGCACCGCCTCGGCATGGCCGGGTACCTTTACCTTCCGCCAGGCCCTCGCGAGTCTGCCGTCGGCATCGAACAGGAAGGTCGATCGGTCGATGCCCATGTACGTCTTGCCGTACAGGCTCTTTTCGATCCACGCGCCAAATGCCTGGAGAACGGTGCCGTCTTCGTCGTCGCTGGCCAGCGGGACCGACAAGCCATGCTTTGCGGTGAACTTGGCATGTTTGGCAGGCGAATCCTTGGATACGCCGAGCAGCGCGACGCCGGACGCTGCGAAAGCATCGGCAAGTGCGGAAAAGTCCTGCGCCTCGCGCGTGCAGCCGGGCGTGTCGTCCTTCGGGTAGAAATACAGGACGAACGGCTTACCGCGAAAGTCGGCCAGGCGGATCGGGCCGTCGGTACCGATCAGTGTCAGGTCGGGGATCGTATCACCTTCGGTCACGTCGCGTCTCCTTGTGCCGCCATCCATGCATCGCGAACGCGTTGGCGGGTCGTGTCCAGCCGTTCAAGCACAGTGTCGAAATCATCGAGCGCAAGAGCGCGCGCGAGCAGCCTGCGGGTCGCATCCGAGGGCGGTTGCGCATCGGGTGCGACCAGTCGCGCGGTAACGAGCAGGCGGGTCAGGAAATCATGCGCCGCGCGCATATCCGGATCGATCAGGCCCGCCCCGACCAGCGCGTCGATCGCGTGGCCGAGATGCGGATCGAACCCTGTGCGATGCGCCAGTTGCAGGGTATGGACCGCGAATTCCAGATCGACCAGCCCACCATCAAGTAGCTTTGCATCGAGCGGCCCGGACGGCGGTTTGTGCGCGGCCATCTCCGCCCGCATCTTCGCGGCGTCGGCACGCACGTCCCGCTCCGTTCGATCGCCATGCAGGACACGCGCGATGATCTCCTGCACCGCACCGCGCGCCGACGACGACCCGAAGATCGGCCGCGCGCGCGTCAGGGCCATATGTTCCCATGTCCAGGCGCTCTCGCGCTGGTAGCGGTCGAAACCGTCAAGGGAGACGACCAGCGGCCCGGATGCCCCCGAAGGACGCAACCGCGTGTCGATTTCATAGAGCGGCCCGGACGCGGTCGGCACAGACAACGCCGCGGATACGCGCTGGGCGAGGCGATTGTAGTAGAGGACCGCCCCAAGCGGCTTCGCCCCGTCCGATTCCGCATCGAACCGTCCGGTGAAGAGGTAGATGAGGTCGAGGTCGGATGCGTGAGTGAGTTGCGCACCGCCCATGCGGCCGAGCGCCAGAATGACGAGTTCGCTGTCAGGCACACGCCCATGGACCGCAACGAACGCCTCGACCGCGGCGCTGCCCAGAACATCGATCGCCGCCTCCGCGACGCGGGCATAGCCGGCCGACACGTCGAGCGGATCGCTCGCGCCTGCCAGGATCTGGACGCCCAGGGCAAAGCGCTTTTCATTGACAACCTTGCGGACGCGGTCGAGGATCCGCTCGTAATTGTCGCCGCGTTCGCCGGCACGCATCTGCGCGGCCAACGACGCGACATCCCCCGGCAGATCGAGCGCTGAGGCGTCGAGCAGGCCGTCGAGCAGGTCGGACCGCCGACCCAGCTGGTCGGCCAGCGTCGGGGCGTGGGCGAGGATCGTCGCCAGCAGCGCCAGCAGCGCCGGTCGGGCCGCGATCAGCCGCAGGACGTTGATCGCCGTCGGCAGCCGCGCGAAGATCGCATCGAGCCGCAGCAGAGCACGGTCTGGGTCGGGGGCATCGCCGATCGCCG
>DASTEN010000118.1:0-5798 GCA_035709645.1 Sphingomonas sp. | reverse complement strand
GGACCAGGCGTCCAGCGATCGCGTTGCCCGCCCAGAACAGCATGGCCGCCGCCAGCATCGCATAGGCGCGGGCAACGGGGGCCGCGGCGGAGGGTGTGGGGGTCAAGCGATCACCGCGCGCCATTCGCGGCGGGCACCCGGAGCAGCGTCGGAGCGGCGGCGCGAACCAAACGGCCGAGCGGCGGCACGCGCGCGCCCGTCAATCGCGCCTGCAGATGCGTTCGCGACGCGGCGGTCCGGCGGGCGACCGACCGCTGCTGCGCCGGGGTCAGGGCATAGACCCGCCACCCGCGCTTGACCATGCAATCCTCGATCGTGTCAGCCACGACCGGCCCGCGCAGCAGGAAGCTGTCGTCGGTAGGCGGGGACAGGGTCCGGTCGCGACGACCCGTGACCGCGCCTCCGGTCGGACCGGTCGTAATCGTCCGGCACCGTTCGAGCTCGGCCGAAAGGTCGGCGGGGCCGGCACCGGGTTGGTTGTAGAAGCGCGCGCCGATCGACGGTCCGCTTGTGGCCGGATGCGGGGCCGTCGCCATCAGAACCGCAGCGATCATCTGGAATACCATCAGTCTCGCCCTTTCCTGCTGCGCATTGGTCGCCTTTGCGCACAGCCTGCCTGAATAGAAAGACAACGCCCCCGCAGCCAGGCTGCGGGGGCGTGTCCCAACCCCAACCGATCGATCGGATCAGGCGGTCAGGCGGTTCGTCAGAACGGTGCCTTCAGACCCGCGCGGAACGCCTGGTTGCGGACGTCCTTGCGCGCGAAGGTCGAATCCGCCGCCGCCGAGAATTCCAGCCCGCGATCGGTCTTGTACGAGAAGCCAAAGCTCATTTCGCCCCAGTTGCGATCCTGCGACGCGACCAGGAACGGCGCGCGTGCCGTCGTGCCGCCGACGAAACCCGCCAGGAACCGGTCGGCCCGGTCCTGGAAGTCGTGAACGAAATACGCCGAGGCGATCGGGCGCAGGCCCTTGTCGCGGGCGTCCAGCGTCAGGCCGGCGCGGCCCTGGATGCTGGTGAACTTGTCCTCGTTGTAGAATAGCGCCGGGCCGGTGCCGGTTTCCGCCGTCGGCGTGAAATCGATGCGGCTGGTGCGCAGCGCGACCCGCGGCGCGACCCGCAGCTGGTCGGTACCCAGACCGTAGCTGGCGCCCACTTCGGACGAAATCGTCAGCGCATTGTCGCGGCTGCGCAGATCGAAGGTCGTACCGGCGAAGGTGCCGGTGCGACGCGTGCGCGACTGATAGACGCCGGCACCGAACTGGGCGTCGAACGACGGGCCGAACCGTTCGCCGTAGCGCGCGTAGAGCGTCCCCTGGATCAGCTCGCCGCGGGCCGACTGGCCGAAGTTCTGTTCGCCGTCGATGTCGCTGTACGACAGACCGAAGCCCAGGATGCTGTTGTCATCGACCTGCGCTTCGATGCCGCCGGCGATGAAGAAGCCGTCGAAATCGTCGCGCGTGCCGGCCGGCACCGCCCCCGGCATCGCGCGGCCGTCACCGGTCAGATAGCCACCCGCCAGATAGCCCGCGACGTTGCTCGGCAAGACGTTCTCGCTGACGACGCTCGTCGACGTGTCGCTGACCTGCGCGGCCTGGCCGGGCATGACGATCGCATTGGCCGCGAACTGCAGCGGCTTGCCGGTCATCGTCAGCGTGCCGCCGGCGAAATTCTCGGGCTCCAGCGCGGCCAGACGGTCGCGGTAGAAGCGCGCCATGTTGTCGATCGCGGTGGTGCCGATCGCCCGGCGCATGGTTTCCGACCGCGGAGCGATCGATTCCAGTGCCGACTGGATCGTGCCGACACTCGCCAGGTCGAGCAGGTCGTAGGTGCCGCTCAGCGCCGAATAGGCTGCACGATTGTTGTCGAGCAGGCGGGCATAGGACTGCTGCACCGGCGTGTTGGCGACGACACTGGCATAGGGACGCGCCGCGACGCGGACGTTGACCTGGTTCGCGGTGTAGCTCGCCTCCGAATACAGGATCGCGCTGAACGAATTGGTCGATCCGAAGGTGCCGGTAACGCCGCCCGAAGCCGTCAGCACGGTGTAGGAATCGTTGAAGCGCGGCAGGCGGTTGAGCGGACGCAGCGTCAGGTTGCCGCCCTGCAGAACCGCGCGGCCCGCCACCAGCAGGTCCGACGTGCCCGATGCACCGACATCGGCGACATACTGGCTGCCGGCGCCCAGCGTCGCGGTGCCGGTGACGGTCAGCGTACCGATGCCGCCGGTCGCGCCCGGCGACAGGATGCCGCCGCTGCCCAGCGTCAGCGTCGCGAGCGTACCGGTGCCGCCGATGGTACCGCCGTCGACCGCGGTCAGTGCCGACCGCGTCAGCGCGCCGTTGACGGTCAGCGTGCCCTGTTCGACGCGCGTCACACCCGAATAAGTGTTCGTTCCCGACAGGATCAGTTCACCGCCACCACGCTTGATCAGGCCGCCGATGTCGTTCGAGAAGCCCGCCAGCACTTCGGCCGAATAACGATCCCGCGCGTCGGTGATATTGTTTGTCCAGGTGTTGACGACGCCCGAACCCACCGTCGCGGTACGCACGTCGCGCAGCGCCGTCGGGCCCATCAGCGCGACGTTCATCTGCGGCGCACCCCAGCCCGAGCGCAGATCGACGCCCGGCGTGTCCAGATCGCGCGAGCTGGAGACGAGGATGTCCGAGATGAGCGCGGTGTTGTAGGTCGGGAACCATTCCATCAGCAGCGCGGCCATGCCCGACACGTTCGGCGCGGCCATCGAGGTGCCGGTGAAGAAGTCGTAGCCGGCCCCGTTGATCGTCAGGAACGTCTTCATCTCGTTCTGGAGCAGGGTGTTGGCCTGCTTCAGCACCGACGACGAAAAGGCGTTGCCGAGGATGGCGAGGTTGCCCGAGGAGGTCAGGATGCCCGCCAGCGTCGAGGTGTAGCCATCGGGATCGTTCAGGCGGCTGCCATAGGCCAGCGTGATCGCGACCGCCTGCTGCGCAGCGGCGGTCCGTTCGGCCTCTTCGTTATAGCCCGGCCCACCGGCTGCGCGACGCGAGAGATAGCCGTTCAGCACGGTCAGCCAGGTGTTCGTCGCCGCCGTGTTCAACGCGGCCACGGTGGTTGCGGAATAGATCGCCGGGAACATCGCCGGCGTGTACTTCGCGCGGATCGCTGCAGAGGCGAAGGTCCAGTCGACCACGCCCGACAGGATCGCGCTGCCCGGGGCCGAGACGCACCAGGTGGCGGTCTGACCGCACAGGCTGCTGCTCGGTGCAGCGATGGTGGTCGTCACGTTGTTGGTCGTGTTGAGCAGGTAATTGGTGACCGACAGCCAGTTGCCGCGCAGACGCGGGTCGTTGAGCGGCGTCACCGCATCGACGCTGGCATGCACGCCGCTGCCGTTGCCGGCCGAGAACACGACGAGCACGTCGTTCTTAAGAACCGGATCGTAGAAGCCGTTCAGCGTCTGGCGGAATGCCGCCTGCGCCTGGGCCAGGGTCGCGGTATAGGGCAGCGACGTGCCCGAACCCCAGCTGTTGTTGATGATCCGCACCTTGCCGGTATTCGCCAGGTCGACGATGTTCTGCTGCGCGGTCGCGACATTCTTTCCTTCGAGGAAATAGTCGTTGTACCAGAGGAAATCGCCTGCGGCGAAGTTGGTCGTCGCCGAATAGATCGTCGCGTTGAACGCGTTACCGAACATCGGCAGGCCGGCGATGCGGTTGCCCGCTGCGGTGCCGGCGACGTGGGTGCCATGCTCTTCCCACGGACGACGCGGGTTGATCAGGCCGTTGTTGCCATATTCGGCGGGGACGCCCGTCTTGACGCCGACGAACTTGCCCGTGCCGCTGAACAGCGGATGGCTGGTCAGAACGCCCGCATCGTTGATCCCGATCCCCTGCCCCTTGCCCGACAGACCCATGACATAGGCGTATTCGAGCCCGAGGAAGGCCTTGCTGTAATCCGCCTTGAACTGCGTGTCGTTGCGCCAGGAGGCCAGCGCGGCGTTATAGTCGGTCGTACGGTTGCCGTTGGCCAGATAATAGCCACCGGCCGGCGGCGGCGGGACCGCGGGGCTGGGCGTCGGCGTGGCGGTCTGAGCCAGCACCGGCGTCGCGACGACGGCCGCGGACAAAGCGAGCGCGGACAGCGCCCCGTTCAGAGAAACCCGACGCGAAACACCAGCCATTGCCGCCCCCGAAATATATCGTAATTCCAGCACATTCGCTGGATCCGGCGGGCATGCTAACGTTCGATCGACGGGCTGTCCATTTTGCGATCGATCTGAATTAAAGTTCCCGGCGCGCTGCGACTTTGCTGCAACAATTACAGCCAGAAACGCCTGTATCTGCCTATGCGGCCCGTGCCAGCACGGGCACGCCGGTCAGCGAATTCGGCCCCGCCGCGGTGATGTCGACATCGATCAGCGCGCCGATCGGCGGGCCGTTTTCGATGACGACCGATTGCAGCCACGGCGACTTGCCGATCATCTGACCGGGCTTGCGACCCGTGCGTTCGATCAGGATCGTGCAGCGCTTGCCGACGGTCGCCGCGTTGAACGCTGCCTGGTCGCGCCCCAGCGCATCCTGCAACCGCGCGAGGCGTTCGACCATGATCTCCGCCGAAATCTGGCCGGGCAGATCGGCGGCCGGCGTTCCGGGCCGCGGCGAATATTTGAAGCTGAACGCCATCGCGTGGCGAACCTCGGCGACCAGGCTGAGCGTGTCGGCGAATTCGGCTTCGGTTTCGCCGGGGAAGCCGACGATGAAATCGCCCGACAGCGCGATGTCGGGGCGGGCGGCCCGAACCCGGTCGAGGATGCGCAGATAGCTGTCCCGCGTATGGCTGCGGTTCATGGCCTTCAGGATGCGGTCATTGCCCGACTGCACCGGCAGATGGAGGAACGGCATCAGCGATTCGACGTCGCGGTGCGCGTCGATCAGCCCTTGCGTCATGTCGTTCGGGTGACTGGTCGTGTAACGGATGCGCGCGAGGCCGGGGATTTTGTCCAGCGTGCGAATCAGGCTGCCCAGATCCTCGCCGTCCTGCGCCCAGGCGTTCACATTCTGCCCAAGCAGCGTGATTTCCCTGGCACCCGCATCGACCAGCGCCTTTGCCTCGTCGACGATGGCCGCGAACGGGCGGCTGATTTCCGCCCCGCGCGTGTACGGAACAACGCAGTAGGTGCAGAATTTGTCGCAGCCTTCCTGCACGGTCAGGAATGCCGAGGCACCGACCCGCCGGCGGGCGGGCAGCGCGCCGAACTTGCTCAAGGCGGGCATGTCGGTGTCGATCGCGGCGGTCCCCTGCGCCGCGTCGGCCACCAGTTGCGGCAGGTTGTGATAGGCCTGCGGGCCGACGACGACGTCGACCTTCGCGCGGCGCACGATCTCCGCCCCCTCGGCCTGCGCCACGCAGCCGGCGACCGCGATCATCTGGTCGGGGCGATGCTTCTTCATCCGGCCGATGTCGGAATAGACCTTTTCGGTCGCCTTCTCGCGGATGTGACAGGTGTTGAGCACGACCAGATCGGCATCCTCGCCCGGCGCCGCGGTATAGCCCGCCGCCGCCATCGCCTCTGCCATCCGTTCGCCGTCGTAGACGTTCATCTGGCAGCCGAAGGATTTGACGTGAAAGGTTTTTGGGCCGGTCATGATGCCGCCGCCCATAGCCGCAAACCGCGCGGATCGCTAGGCGGCGGCCATCCGAGCGCGCGCCTCTGCCGCCACCGCCTTGCGGCCGGGGAAGTCCGCCGGGTCGAAGGGGTCCAGGAACGTCAGCGTCGCGGTGAAGGTGCCGCGCCGCGACAGCACGCGGCGGGCGTT
>DASTEN010000117.1:0-2237 GCA_035709645.1 Sphingomonas sp. | reverse complement strand
CCGCTGCCGTTCCCATCATCACCGCCATGCCCAACCGTGTCTTCGCCATCGCTACGCTCCACATCTGCGTCATCTAGCGCGCCTTACGCGGGGAATCGCGAAGAAAAGGTTAGCGGGACGTAAACCTCGTCCAATGCTATCGCCACGTCGTCAGACGAAGCCGCTTTGCGGCATCGCTGCCGACGTGGCATCTCCCTGGCTTTTGTGTGCGCGAGCCAGGGGCGCCCGCGCCGTTAACCCGTTCTTGACTTCGCCCGTGCCATTTCCGGCAGCGTAACAAACGCAAAGGGTGGCAATGCGCGTATTGGCGATGGCATCGCAGAAGGGCGGATCCGGCAAGACGACGCTGTCCGGTCATCTGGCCGTACAGGCGCAGCTGGCGGGGGCCGGGCCGGTCGTGCTGATCGATATCGATCCGCAAGGATCGCTCAGCGACTGGTGGAACGAGCGCGAGACCGAATTTCCCGCCTTTGCCCAGACGACGGTCGCGCGGCTGGCGGCCGATCTCGAGGTGCTGCGTCAGCAGGGCTTCAAGCTGGCGGTCATCGACACGCCGCCGGCCATCACCATGGCGATCCAGAGCGTCATCGCGGTGGCCGAACTGATCGTCATCCCGACGCGTCCCAGTCCGCACGACCTGCGCGCCGTCGGCGCCACCGTCGACCTGTGCGATCGCGCGGGCAAGCCGCTGATCTTCGTCGTCAATGCCGCAACCCCCAAGGCCCGCATCACCAGCGAGGCGGCTGTCGCCCTGTCGCAGCACGGAACGGTCGCGCCGGTGACGATCCACCACCGTACCGACTTCGCCGGATCGATGATCGATGGTCGCACGGTGATGGAAATCGACCCCCGCGGCAAATCGGCGGCCGAAGTCGCGGGGCTGTGGACCTACATCAACGACCGGCTGGAAAAGAACTTCCGCCGCACCGTCTTTTCCGCGCCGAACGCCGCCGGCTTCGCCGCCACCCGCCCCGCCGCCGGCTTCGGCCGCCGGGTGGTCAGTTGATGGGGGCCGGGATGTTCGGATCGATCAAACCTGCTGCTTCGCTTTCCTCGGGCCTGCTGGCGCGCAAGGGGCAGGCGCGGCCCGCAATGCGCCCACAGGGCTTTCATGGCCCGGCCACGACGCTCGACGACCTCGGCTGGAATGACATGGGCGGGGAGGCGGTGCAGTCGGCACCGGCGCCGGCGCCAGTCGTGCCGCTGACGCCCGCCGCCGCACCCGTCACGCCGCCGGTCTCCACCGTTCCGCCGGTGCTGGTCGAACGCGAAAGCCTGCGTGGCGAAATCGAAACTCCGGCGATGACCGTATCCGCGCCGCGGACCGCGACCCTGCCGGCAAAGGGCAAGGCCGCCTTCACGCTGCGGCTCGATCCCGACCGTCATCTGCGACTGCGTCTGGCCTCCGCCAGCCGCAACCGTTCGGCCCAGGTCCTCGTCGTCGAGGCCCTGGACGCCTTTCTCGCGACGCTGCCCGAAGTCGACGGCCTCGCCGAGCAACTGACCGTTCAAAAGACTTCAAGGGGGAAGTCATGACCAAACGTAACCTGATCGCCGCAGCGCTGCTGACCAGCGTCACGCTCGCCGGCGGCATCGCCGCCACCGCGTCCATCGACACGGGCAATCCCGCGCGTGCCGCTGCGGAAGCGAAGATCGCGCGCAAGGCGCTCGACAAGCATCACGCGGACAGGGCGATCGCCAAGGCCGAGGCTGCGGTCGCGCTCGATCCGCGCAACGCCGGCTACCGCAGCCTGCTCGGACAGGCGTATCTCGCTGCGGGGCGCTTCCCCTCGGCAGTGGCGGCTCTCAGCGATGCGCTGGCGCTCGATCCGTCCGACGGCGCGGCGGCGTTGCATCTGGCGCTGGCGCAGATCGCGACCGGCCAATGGGACGCCGCGCGCGGAACGCTGACGACGCACGACACCATTCCCGCCAAGGATCGCGGGCTGGCCTTTGCGCTGGCCGGCGATCCGGGCACCGCGATCACCGTGCTGACCCAGGCTGCGCGCGAGCCGGATGCGGATGCGAAGACGCGCCAGAATCTCGCGCTCAGCCTGGCGCTGGCCGGTCGCTGGAACGAGGCGAAGGCGGTCGCGTCCTTCGACATGTCGCCGGCCGACGTCGACCAGCGTATGGCGCAATGGGCGGCCTTCGCAACGCCGAGCGGCGCAGCGGATCAGGTCGCGGCTTTGCTGGGCGTCGTTCCGGTCGAGGATGCGGGCCAGCCCACGCGCCTT
>DASTEN010000116.1:0-2399 GCA_035709645.1 Sphingomonas sp. | reverse complement strand
TCCCATCTGCAAGAAGGGTCAGACCGACAAGTGCCGCCAGCGCGGCGGCTGATCGATCCTGCCTGACCGACGACGCGGGCGCGGCCTCTTGATGCAGGGGGTCGCGCCCGTCTTGTTTTCACGGGCGAAGCCGTCAAGACGACGGCGAAGATATCGGGAGGATGGCGGCATGACGATTTCGTTCGAAGGCAAGGTGGCGATCGTGACCGGCGCTGGCGGTGGACTCGGCCGGGCCTATGCGCTCGATCTGGCGCGGCGCGGTGCCAGGGTCGTCGTCAACGATCTGGGCGGATCGCGCGACGGAACCGGCGCGTCCGACGCGGCCGCAAGGGTCGTCGCGGACATCGAGGCGGCGGGCGGGACCGCCATGGCGAACGGCGGCAGCGTCACCGACTACGCACAGATGGTCGCGATGGTCGAAGAGGCCAAGGACGCCTGGGGACGCGTCGACATCCTGATCAACAACGCGGGCGTTTTGCGCGACAAGAGCTTCGCCAAGATGGAGCCGGCCGATTTCGCGTTCGTCGTCGACGTGCACCTGAACGGATCGGCGAACTGCACGAAGGCCGTCTGGGATACGATGCGCGAACAGGCGTACGGACGCATCCTGATGACCGCGTCGTCGACCGGGCTGTACGGCAATTTCGGTCAGGCGAACTACGGCGCGGCCAAGCTGGGGCTCGCCGGGCTGACCAAGACGCTGGCGATCGAGGGCGCGAAATACGGCATCCGCGTCAACACGATCGCGCCGACCGCCGGCACGCGGATGACGCAGGACCTGTTCCCCGCCGAAGCCTTTGCGCTGTTCACGCCCGAGTCGGTCGCACCGGCCGCGGTCTATCTGGTCAGCGACGATGCGCCGACGAACGTCATCGTCGGTGCCGGCGCCGGCGTGTTCCAGGCCGCCTACGTCACGCTGACCCCCGGGGTCGCGCTGCGCGGCGACGATCTGTCGGCGGAGGGTGTCGCCGCCCATTGGTCGGCGATCGTCGATCGGACGGGGGAAACCGTACCGCAGTCGGGGGCCGAGCAGGCGATGACGATCATGGCGACGTTGCAGCGCTGACGACCACCCGTTTTGCCGTATTGATGTGGTAATACACATCGGCTATCCTTCGACCGACAGGAGGAAGCCATATGTACAGCGAACAGGACCTGCTGAACGCCGTCCGGGCCGGGGCGATCACGCCCGAGGCCGCGACGGCGCTCAGGAACCACGTCGCCGCGGTGCGCGCGACACCGACCGTCGATGAAGAGCATTTCCGGTTGTTGACCGGGTTCAACGACATCTTCGTCGCCATCGCCAGCGCGCTGCTGCTGGCCGCGGTCGGATGGATCGGCGGCACGATCTGGGCACCGCTCGGCGGCGCGGCGATCGCGGTCGCGGCGTGGGGCCTTGCCGAATATTTCACGCGGCAACGGCGGATGGCCCTGCCGAGCATCCTCCTGCTTCTCGCCTTCGTCGGCGGCGTGGCGGGTACGCTGGCCGGCATCATCGCCGACAATGGCGAGACGCTGGAGCCGTGGCTGAAAAGCTTCGAATCCGAACAGACCCAATATGCCATCGTCGGCGGAATGGCGGCGATCATCGCGGCGCTGACCGCGGCGGCGGCGTGGTTGCACTGGCGCCGGTTCATGGTGCCGATCACGGTGGCCGCGGGGGCCGTCGCCGTGGTCGGCGTCGCGATGGCGCTGGTGCTGGGCCTGATCCCGGGCGCCAAGGACGCGGTCTTCCCGCTGGTGTTCGCCGCGGGCCTGGGCATGTTCGCCTTCGCGATGCGCTGGGACATGAGCGACCGCGAGCGGCAGACCCGCCGTAGCGACGTCGCGTTCTGGCTGCATCTGGCCGCCGCACCGATGATCGCGCACTCGGTCTTCAATATGCTGGGCGTCTTCGACGCGGCGATCAGCGTGCCGACCGCATTGATGGTCATTGCGCTGTACGTGGTCTTCGCCGGCGTCGCACTGGCGGTCGATCGCCGGGCGCTGCTGGTATCCAGCCTGGCCTATGTCCTCTACGCGCTGGTCTCGCTGTTCAAGACGGCGGGTGCGGTCGAGCTGTCGGCGGCCTTCACCGGCCTGGTCATCGGGTCGGCGCTGCTGCTGCTGTCCGCCTTCTGGCACAAGGGCCGTGCCGTCGTGGTGGGGCTGACCGGCACTCTGGCGGAGCGGCTGCCGCCGGTGAACCAACCGCGGATGATCGCGGCCTGAACCGCCGCATCACGCCAAATCGAAGCCCGTCGGTCGACCGGACCGGCGGGCTTCGTTCGCTCCGCGCTAATCCTCGATCAGCTTCATCAGCCGGCGCTCGACCGGGGCGAGTACAGGCCCCAGTTCGTGCCCGCGCTTCAACACCGCGCCATGTTCGCCGATCAAGGCCCATTCGCCCTGACGGTTGC
>DASTEN010000115.1:0-2479 GCA_035709645.1 Sphingomonas sp. | reverse complement strand
GAAAAATACGCATTCTGTTCCCCGGCGAAAGCCGGGACCCAGGCTGGCGGAGGCGTGGATCGACCGATGCGCTGACCGCCGGGTTCGATCCTACGGCGCGATCCGTTCGCCATCCCAGGCGAAGATGCCGCCGCTGTCTGCGGGCGTCAGCCCGTCGACGACGGCCAGCAACCGTTCGGCGGCATAGTCCGGCGTGAACAGCGTCCCGTCCTTGACCCCGCCCTGGAAAGGTGCGCTGAGCCCGGTATCGACCGTGCCGGGATGCATCGCGACGCAGATCGCCTGCCGCCGTGTCCGCGCGATCTCGATCGCGGCGCATTTGACGATCTGGTTGAGGGCCGCCTTGGCCGCGCGGTACCCGTACCAGCCGCCCAGCCGGTTGTCGGAAATGCTGCCGACCCGCGCCGACAGGCAGGCGATCGTTGCCGGCGAGTCCTTGGCCAGCAGGGGCGCGAAATGGCGGAGCACCAAGGCGGGACCGGCCGCGTTGACCTGATATTGCCGCAACAGCCAGTCCGCATCCAGGTCGCGCAGGCTGCGTTCGGGGCGATGATCGGCATCGTGCAAAAGGCCGGTCGCGACGATGACCATCGACAACGGGGCGGTCATCCGGTCCGCCGCCGCTGCGATGCTTGACGGATCCGACAAGTCGATGGTGCCGGCGGACCGGGACAGGCCGTGCACGGCACCATATCGCCCCGATCGCTCGAGCTGCCGGGCCAGCGCCTGGCCGATTCCACCGCTTGCCCCGATGACCACCGCGTCGTGCATTCGTCCTCCGCCCATGGAACCGCTGGCCGTTTCCCGAGATGTGCTGACATGCAGCAGGACGCATCACTCGCCCGCAGGGTCCATCAACTGTGAAAACCCTCATCCCGGTTCTGGGCGACCAGCTGTCCCCCGGTTTGGCGTCGCTCCGCGACATCGACCCGGCGGACGCCGTCGTGCTGATGATGGAGGTGTGGGACGAGGCGACCTATGTCCGCCACCACAAGAAGAAGATCGCGCTGATCTTTTCAGCGATGCGGCATTTCGCCGAGGACCTGCGCGCCGCCGGCTGGACCGTCGACTACGTCACGCTCGATGCGCGCGGCAATTCGCACAGCTTCACCGGCGAAGTGGTCCGCGCGGCCGGGCGGCATAAGGTCGACAGCATCCGCGTGGTCGAAGGCGCCGAATATCGCGTGCGGCAGATGCAGGACGAATGGGCGGACCGTACCGGCTGCGCGGTCGAAATCCTGATCGACGACCGCTTCGTCTGCCCGCTGAGCGACTTCTACACCTGGGCGCAGGGCCGGCGCGAATATCGGATGGAGTATTTCTATCGCGAAATGCGCCGCCGGACCGGACTGTTGGTGACGCAGGATGGCAAGCCCGAGGGCGGCCAGTGGAATTTCGACAGGGACAACCGCGCGACGCCCCCGCGCGGGCTGAACTATCCGGCACCGCTGCGCTTTCGACCCGATGCGATCACGAAGGACGTGCTGGCGCTGGTCGACACGCGCTTCGCCGGCCATTTCGGCGACCTGAAGCCCTTCGGGCTGCCGGTGACGCGCGCGCAGGCGCTGAAGTCGCTCAAGCATTTCATCGCGACCGCGCTGCCGGACTTCGGCCAGTATCAGGACGCGATGGTGATGGGGCAGGACTATCTCTACCATTCCAGCCTGTCGCTGTGCTTGAACCTTGGTCTGCTCGACCCGGTCGAGGTCTGCAAGGCGGCGGAGGACGCTTACGCGCGCGGCGACGCCCCGATCAATTCGGTCGAGGGGTTCATTCGCCAGATCATCGGCTGGCGCGAATACATCCGCGGCATGTATTGGTGGGACATGCCGAAGTTCGCGGAGCGCAACGCGCTGAAGGCGAACCGCCCGTTGCCCGAATTCTACTGGACCGGCGACACCGATATGCGGTGCCTGAAGGAGAGCGTCGACCAGACGAAGCGCGAGGCGTACGCGCATCACATCCAGCGGCTGATGGTGCTGGGCAACTTCGCGCTGGTCGCCGGCGTCGACCCGCAGGCGATCTCCGACTGGTTCCTGGTCGTCTATTTCGACGCCTATGAATGGGTCGAACTGCCCAATGTCGTCGGCATGAGCCAGTTCGCCGACGGCGGTATGATCGCGTCGAAACCCTATGCATCCAGCGGCGCCTACATCGACCGGATGTCGGATTATTGCGGGAATTGCCGGTACAAGGTGAAGCAGAAGACCGGGGCGGATGCCTGCCCGTTCAATGCGCTCTACTGGCATTTCCTGGCGCGGCACGAGAAGCGGTTCGCCGGCAACCCGCGGATGGGGAATATGTACGCGACGTGGCGGCGGATGTCCGAGGAGAGGCGGGCGGAATATCTGGCGAGCGCGGAGGCTTTCCTGGCGACGCTCGAGCCGGCAAAAAAAGGATGGGCGCGGGAGGGGGGCTGACACTCTTATCCCTCATCCCCGCGAAGGCGGGGATCAATAGTCGCTGAACGTCGTGAGAC
>DASTEN010000114.1:0-7459 GCA_035709645.1 Sphingomonas sp. | reverse complement strand
CGGGTGGGTGACGTACATGTAGCTCGCAAGCACCGCGAAGAGCGCGGGGAATATCCAGAGATGCTCCAGCTTGAGCGGGCGGACCTTGCTCATCCGTTTCCAGCGGATCGCCAGTACGATGGCGATGACGACCGCGGTGATGCCGTAGCTGATCCAGATATTGGGGCCGGTGGGTTGCATGGTCTGGCCATAACCGTTCTGGAGTTTACGTCACACCCACCCCGTTCGCCCTGAGCTTGTGGAAGGGCCGTTCTTCGATACGCCCGCGCATCGCTCGCGGCACGAGGAACGGTGCTTCGACAGGCTCAGCACGAACGGAGAATGGGTTCGGATCGCTACTCCGCCGCCTCGGCGACGGGCGCATCCTTCCAGACCAGCACCGGCTTTCTTGCCGCCAGCGTTTCGTCGAGGCGTCGGCGGGGTGCGTAGTGCGGGGCGCTCTTCAGCGCCGCATCACCTGCCTTCGCACGTTCCGCCACGCTCCGCAGCGCGCCGATGAACTGGTCGAGCGCAGCCTTCGATTCGGTCTCGGTCGGTTCGACCAGCATCGCGCCGTGGACGACCAGCGGGAAATAGACCGTCATCGGGTGATACCCCTCGTCGATCAGTCCCTTGGCGATGTCGAGCGTCGAGAAGCCCTGTGGCAACCCGGCGTCGGAGAAGATTGCCTCGTGCATGCACGGCCCCGAACCGGCGAATGGCGCGTCGAGCGTGCCTTCCAGCGAGCGCAGGACGTAATTGGCGTTCAACACCGCATCCTCGGCGACCTGGCGCAGCCCGTCCGCTCCGTGGCTGAGGATGTATGTCAACGCGCGCGTGAACATCCCCATCTGGCCGTGGAAGGCGACCATGCGGCCGAACGAATCGGGATGCCGATCGTCGACCGACTCCTCTTCGACCAGCGTGATGTGGCCGTCGGCGTGGCGTTCGGTGAAGGGCAGCGGGCCGAACGGCGACAGCGCCTCCGATAGCACCACCGGCCCCGACCCCGGCCCGCCACCGCCGTGCGGGGTCGAAAAGGTCTTGTGCAGGTTGATATGCATCGCGTCGACGCCCAGGTCGCCCGGCCGCACGCGACCGACGATGGCGTTGAAGTTCGCACCGTCGCAATAGACGTAGCCGCCTGCGGCATGCACCGCGTCCGAAATCTCCTTCAGGTCGCGCTCGAACAGGCCGCAGGTGTTCGGATTGGTGATCATCACCGCGGCAACGTCCGGACCTAGCCGCGCCTTGAGCGCCGCGGTATCGACGCGGCCGTCCGGGGTCGCCGGGATATCCTCCACCTGGAAACCGGCGAAGGCTGCCGTCGCCGGATTCGTGCCATGGGCGGATTCGGGCACCAGCACGATCTTGCGATGTCCCTCGCCACGCTTCTCGAGCGCCGCCTTGATGCACAGGATGCCGCACAGCTCGCCATGCGCGCCGGCCTTCGGGCTCATCGCCACGCCGTGCATCCCGGTCAGCTCGATCAGCCAGACGGCAAGCTCGTTGATGACGCCAAGCGCGCCCTGCACGGTGTCGACCGGCTGGAGCGGATGGACGTCGGCAAAGCCCGGCATCCGCGCGACGCGTTCGTTCAGCCGCGGGTTGTGCTTCATCGTGCACGAACCCAGCGGGAACAGCCCCAGGTCGATCGCATAGTTCTGACGGCTGAGGCGGGTGTAGTGGCGGACCGTTTCCGGCTCCGACAGGCCGGGCAGGCCGATCGCACTCTTGCGCGTCAGGTCGCCGAGCCGCGAGCCCGCGACGTCACCCTCGGCGAAATCGACGCCGGTCGTATCGGTCGATCCGATCTCGAAGATCGTCGGCTCCTCCAGCATCAGCGCGCGATTGCCGGTGAAGGTCGCGGGCGCGCCCTCGCCACTGCCGCCGCCCATTTCCGGCCGCCAGCCGCTCTGGTTGATCGCGCTCATGCCAGCACCTCCTGAAGTGCGGTTGCAAGGGTTTCGACGTCCTCCGCGGTCGTCGTCTCGGTGACCGCGACGACCAGGCCGTTCGCGAGGGTATCCTCACCCGGATAGAGCCGGCCGAGCGACACGCCGGCCAGAATGCCGCGGTCGGCCAGTTCACGGACGATCGGGCGGGCTTCCTTCGGCAGCTTCACCGTGAATTCGTTGAAGAAGGTGGGGGTGACCAGCTCGACCCCCGGCACCTTGCTCAGCCGATCCGCAGCGCGGCAGGCGCCGGCGTGGTTCAGCGCGGCCAGGCGACGCAGGCCCGCTTCGCCGAGCAGCGTCATGTGGATCGAAAATGCAAGCGCACACAGCCCCGAGTTGGTGCAGATGTTCGACGTCGCCTTCTCGCGGCGGATATGCTGTTCGCGGGTCGACAGCGTCAGCACGAAACCGCGCTTGCCGTCGGAATCGACCGTTTCGCCGCACAGACGCCCCGGCATCTGGCGGACGTATTTCTCCTTGCAGCCGAACAGGCCGACGTAGGGCCCGCCGAACTGGAGCCCGACGCCCAGCGACTGGCCTTCGCCGACGACGATGTCGGCATCCATCTCGCCCGGGCTACGGATCGCGCCCAGGGCGACCGGTTCGGTGACCACGGCGACCAGCAGTGCCTTCTTCGCGTGGCACGCGTCGGCGAGCGGCTTCAGGTCGGCGATACGGCCGAGGATGTCCGGATACTGGACGACGACACAGCTGGTGTCGTCGTCGATCGCCCCGATCAGCGCGGCGATGTCGGTGTCCGCCCCCAGCGTCGGCAGCGAGGTTTCCAGCACGTCGCCGGTGTATTTCGCCATCGTCTTGGCAACGGAAACATAATGCGGGTGCAGGCCGCCCGACAGGATCGCCTTCGCCTTGCGCGTCACGCGACGCGCCATCGTCACCGCTTCCCAGCAGGCCGTCGACCCATCGTACATCGATGCGTTCGCTACGTCGGTCCCGAGCAGGCGCGCGACCTGCGTCTGGAACTCGAACAGCATCTGCAACGTGCCTTGCGCGATTTCCGGCTGATAGGGCGTGTAGGCGGTCAGATACTCGCCGCGCTGGATCAGATGATCGACCGACGCGGGGACGTGGTGGCGATAGGCGCCACAACCGAGGAAGAAGGGAACGTCGCCGGCGACGGTGTTCTGCTTGGCGAGCCGCGCCATGTGGCGCTCGACCGCGAGTTCGGATGCATGGTTCGGCAGCCCCTCGATCGGCCCCGAAAGGCGCGCGGCCTCGGGCACGTCGGCGAAAAGGTCGTCGATGGTCTTGGCGCCGATCGTGGCGAGCATCGCCTGCCGGTCGTCGGAGGTCAGGGGTAGGTAGCGCATTGAACAACTCCCAAACCCCTCCCCTTCAGGGGAGGGGCAGGGGTGGGAGAGGTCTCACCGAGACCGGTGCCTGCGGACAAGCCCCACCCCAACCCCTCCCCTGAAGGGGAGGGGCTTTGCCTAAATCACAGCTTCGCGACGAACGCCTTGTACGCGTCCTCGTCCATCAGGCCGTCGAGCTCGCCTTCATCGGCCAGCGTGACTTTGAAAAACCAGCCTTCGCCTTCGGGATCGGAGTTCACCAGATCCGGCTGATCGGCGAGCGCGGGGTTGCCCTCCAGGACGGTGCCGCCGACCGGCGCGTAGACGTCCGAGGCGGCCTTGACGCTTTCGACCACCGCGGCGTCGTCGCCCTTCGCGAGGCTACGGCCCTCGTCGGGCACTTCGACGAACACGATGTCGCCCAGCTGGCCCTGTGCGTAATCGGTGATCCCGACCGTGCCGACCTGGCCGTCGACGTCGATCCATTCATGGTCTTGCGTGAAATACCGGCTCATTTCGGGGCTCCCTGGCGAACGTAACGATGGGGGACGAACGGCATCGGGGTGACCGTTGCCGTGTGATGCTTGCCGCGCTGGGCAAGCGTGATCTTGGTGCCGGGCTCGGCCAGCACGACAGGCACATAGGCCATCGCGATCGGGGCGCCGACCGATGGCGCAAAACCGCCAGAGGTGACCTTGCCGATGTCATTGCCGTCGGCATCGACCACGGTCGCGCCTTCACGAACCGGCTGGCGACCATCGACGATCAGCCCGACGCGCTTGGTGGTCGCAGCACCGTCGCGCTCGGCCATGATGCGGGCGTGGCCAGGAAAGCCCCCTTCTTCGCGGCGGCGCTTCGACAGCGCAAAGCCCAGGTCCGCCATGACCGGCGTCGTGTCGGGATCGAGGTCGTGGCCGTACAGCGGCAGCCCCGCCTCCAGCCGCAGCGAATCGCGCGCGCCCAGACCGATCGGCTTGACCTCCGGCTCGGCGGTCAACGCATCGGCCAGCGCGACGGCGTGGGTACCGAGAACCGAAATCTCGAACCCGTCCTCGCCGGTGTATCCCGAACGGCTGATCCCCAGCGTCACGCCCTGCCAGTCGAACGACCCGCCCTGCATGAAGCCCAGCGCCTCGACGCCGCCCACGACCCGCGCCAGCGCATCGACCGCCTTCGGCCCCTGAAGCGCCAGCAGTGCATGCTCGTCGAGGTGGTTTAGCACGATGTCGTCGGCCAGCTGCTCGCGCATGTGGCCGATGTCGTCCCACTTGGTCGCACCGTTCACGACCACGTAGAAGCTGTCGTCGCCCAACCGCGTGACCATCAGGTCGTCGAGGATGCCGCCATTGTCGTCGAGCAGCAGCGAATAGCGGATGCGCGCGTCCTTAAGCGCCGCGAAGTCGCCCGGCATCAGTGCCTCGAGCGCTGCGGTCGCCCCCTCGCCCGACACCACCAGCTGGCCCATGTGGCTGACGTCGAACAGCCCAGCGCTCTCACGCACCCACAGATGCTCGGCCATGATGCCTTCATACTGGACGGGCATCCAATAGCCGGCGAACTCGACCATCCGGCCGCCCTTTGCACGGTGCCAGCCGTCGAGCGGCAGGACCAGCGTCTCGGGCGGCAGCTCGGTCGTGTCGAGCGCTGAGTCAGGCGGAATGATTACGGTGTCGCTCATCAGGCAGGCCCTCGTGCGCAAAAGAGTCTCGACGAACCCGCCACACGCCGCAGCCAGGTCCATCGCCCCCTCTGTCACGGAAACCTGAGAGCTTTCCCCCGCGCGGTGCAGGGTTACCCCTTCGGTGGCGTCCGCTGCCGGACGCGCTTTCCAGAGTGTCGGGCCACGCGCGGTCCCTGGTGCCTGAGAGATTCCGGGGCGGTTGCTCCTTCGGCGGCGGGGGTGAAACCCCACTCTCTCCCGCGCGTACCGCGAGCCGGTTGCCCGGCCCTCGACACGTCACGCCTTGGCGAGCCGCCGGGATCGAGTCAATCGCTCAGGCGGCGATATCGTCGATCCGGACCGGAAACTTCGTCGCGCAGAACGCACAGTCGACCGATATGACGCCATTCTCGTCCGCCATCTCTACACGGTCTTCCGGCGCGAACTTGGCGAGGACTTCGGAGATGTAGGTCACGTCGCAGCGGCACCCCTTGGCGAGCGGGGTCGCGGCCAGGATGCGGACTTCCGTTTCCTCGTTGAACAGCCGCCACACCAGCGTCTCCAGCGGGATCATGCCGTCGGCCAGCTCGTCCGCGCCCATCGTACCGCCCAGCGCCGCGACATGCTCCCATTCCGGGTGGTCGAGCCGGACATGCAGCCGCTCGCGCCCATCCTCGCCCTCCGGCAGATGCTGGAGGAACAGGCCACCGGCGCGACATTCGCCGTCCGCCGTATGCAGCGTGCCCAGGCGGATCAGGCTCGGGATCTGCTCGGATTGGAGGAAATAGCTCTCGGCCGCTTCGGCGAGAGAATTACCGTCCAAAGGCACGATGCCCTGATATCGCTCTCCGGTCGTCGCCTGGTCGAAGGTGATCGCAAGATGCCCGGTGCCGAACAATGCGAACAGCGACGGGCTTTCGCCAATCTCGGCCAGCCGGTCGGCGTCGAACTGGACATAGCCGCGCAGCTCGCCGTTCCGATAATCGCACACCAGCAGCGACACGATGCCTCCGCTCGTCTGCGCCTGCAGCGTCAGCTGGCCGGCCGCGTCCTTCAGCAGGCTGCCGAGCAGCGCGGTCAGCGTCAGCGCCTCGGCCAGCAACGCCTCGATCGGCGGCGGATAGGCGTGCGCGGCCAGGATGGTGTCGAGCACCGGCCCAACGCGCACGATCCGCCCGCGCGCATGGCGGCCGGGAATGGTGAAACCGACCACGCGGTCGACATCGGGGAGTTTGGGCTGGTCGGTCATGGCATTTCCCTAACCCGTTCTGGCTGAGCTTGTCGAAGCCCTGTCCTTCTTCGGCAACGCTTGGCCCGCGGCACGAAGAAAAAGGCAGCCCTTCGACAGGCTCAGGGCGAACGGTATGTGTGGCAAGCCGTGAAGATGGGATCGCGAACGATCCGTTCAACTCACCCGATCTGCCCGAAACACCACCGGATGATCGACTTCTGCGCGTGCAGGCGGTTCTCCGCCTCGCGCCAGATGCGCGATTGCGGGCCGTCGATCACTCCGGTCACCACTTCCTCCTCGCGGTGCGCAGGGAGACAGTGGAGGAAGATCGCTTGCGCATCCGCCTCGGCCATCAGCGCCTCGGTCACCTGATACGGCATCATCGCCGCCAGCTTTGCCTCGGCATGCGCCTGACCCATCGAGATCCAGGTGTCTGTGACGACGACGTCGGCCCCGGCGATGACGCGGTGGGGATCACGGTCGATGTCGACGCGGGCGTTCGTGCCCTCCAGCGCGGCGTTCGCCGTCGCGGCCCAGCGCGGGTCGGGGTCGTAGCCCTCGGGGCAGCCCGCCATCACGCTGAACTTGAACAGTCCCGCCGCCTCGATGATCGAATGCAGCACATTGTTGCCGTCGCCAAGCCACGCCCATTTCAGGCCCGGCAGCGACTTGCCTTCCTCGACCACCGCCAGCAGGTCAGCGACGATCTGGCAGGGGTGCGATGCATCGGTCAGGCCGTTGATGACGGGGATAGTCGCATAGTCGGCCATCTCGTCCAGCTTCGCATGGTCATCGGTCCGGACCATGATCGCGTCGCAGAAGCCCGACAGGACGCGCGCGGTATCGGCCACCGTCTCACCCCGACCGAGCTGGCTGGTCCCGCTGTCGAGGATCAGCGCCGATCCGCCGAGTTGACGCATCGCCATGTCGAACGACACGCGGGTGCGGGTCGACGACTTCTCGAAGACCATCGCCAGCGTGTGGCCGGCAAGCGGCGCGTCGGCATCAGGTGCGCCCTTGGGCAAGTGCGCCCGCGCGCGCTTGCGGGTCAGTGCATCGTCGAGGATCGCGGCGATACCGTCGGCGCCGGCATCGGACAGGTCACGGAAATGGCGCATCTTCAATTCCTCCCCGGCACGGGGAGGGGGACCGCCGCGAAGCGGTGGTGGAGGGGGATCGCCTCCATCGACACCGCTTGTGGAGAGCCCCCTCCACCAGCCTACGGCTGGTCCCCCTCCCCGCGAGCGGGGAGGATCACGTCAATCATCCATCGGCAGCGCGAAGCTGCGCGCACCGGCGCTCAGCCGCTCGACGCATT
>DASTEN010000113.1:0-6571 GCA_035709645.1 Sphingomonas sp. | reverse complement strand
CGCGGCCCTGGACACCGCAGGCTGTGAGCACCACGTCAACGACTCCCTCACGTTCGGCCACCAATCCAGCATCCTCACTTGCCCGCTTCCGTCAGCTCGACCTTGCCGACCGTGTAATAGGGATCGGCGATCGGCGAGGTGAACTGGAAGCAGACGTCCTGGTCGCCCTTCAGGCCTTCGGGGAACATACCGGTGAAGCTGAACATTTGCGGCGCAGTCTTGGGGTCTGGCAGCGGAAAGGCGCCGGCCGCGATCGGCCGCGCGGTCTTGTCGCCGGCCTTGCGACGCTCGGCCGCGGCGATGCAGCCGACCTGGACAAGCAGTTCGCCATGCGTCGACACATTATAGTGCTCGCGCACCATCCGTGCCTCGTGCGCCAGGCCGTAGTGCCGGGCGAGCCGGACGACCTCGACCTTATACCCTTTCGCGATGTCGAGCGGCGCGTCCGGGTCGAGGATGCAGGTGTCGAACAGGTTGATGTTGTAGACCGGCGCATTCTCCGTCGCCTCCGACCGCAGCGGCGGACGCAGCCCAAGGCTTCCGGCGGGGCACGCCTTCAGGTCCGGGTTGATCCGGGTCAGCAGGCTGATGCGCGAGGTATCGAACGCGCGCGGCGTCGATGTGGCGACGCCGTTCGTGTCGAAGGCGGCGGCGCGGACGATCGTTCCCGGCTTCACGGTGATCGGCGCGCCATAAGCCTTCGACCGCGCGGTCGGAATGCTGCCGTCGGTCGTATAGCGGATCGTACCATAGGCGACCTGTGCCGACAGCGTCAGCGGCACCGCGTTCCTGCGCAGCGCATCGCCCCGGCCGCCCTGCACCGTGAAGTCGACCGCGAACGGCGTGTCGGCGACCTGCACGCCGTTGGCACGCCAGCGATCCGTCTGCCGCATCAGCCGCGGCAGGAAGGCGGCGAAATCCTTGGTCCCCTTCGGCGACCAGGTGATCTCGGCCAGCGCGCCGGCTCGCGGGAAGGCGTGATGCTGGAGCTGGTAGGGCGTGACGATGTATTCGCTCCACAGATTCCCCTGCGCGCCCAGCACGTGATGCGCGCGATCGGCCGCGGTCGCGGACGGCAGCGGCTCGTACTTGTAGACCGATTCCAGTGCGTTGATGTCATAGCGTCCCGGCGGCTCGTCGCGGCGCAGCGTCTGCGTCTGGTTGAGGTACAGCGGTCCGCCCGGCGACATGACGACGTCGTGGCCGGCGTTCGCCGCCTCGATGCCGCCCTTCTCGCCGCGCCACGACATGACCGCGGCCGACTTGGGCAGGCCGCCCTCCAGGATTTCGTCCCAGCCGATCAGGCGCCGGCCCTTCGATTGCAGGTAGAGACCGAACTGGTCGATCATCCAGCTCTGGAGCGCTTCCTCGTCCTTCAGCCCCAATGCCTTCATCTGCGCCTGGACTTCCGGGCTGCGTTGCCACTGGTCCTTGATCGCCTCGTCACCGCCCAGATGAATGTAGGTGCCGGGGAAGATCGCCATCAGTTCATCGAGCACGTCCTTGACGAACTGGATGCCCTTGGGACCGGGGTTGAACAGATAGGGCTCGATCCCCCAGTTGTTGCTGACGACCGGCGCGTCGCCGAGGATGCCGAGCTCGGGATAGGCCGCGACCAGCGCGGTCGCGTGGCCGGGCAGGTCGATTTCGGGGACGATGGTGATGCCGCGTGTCGCGGCGTAGTCGACCAGCTCCTTCAGCTCGGCCTGCGTGTAGCTGCCGCCGACCTTTTCGGCCGGCCTGGGGCCACCGGTCCACGGCGGCAGGCGCCAGCCGCCGACTTGCGTCAACTTCGGATATTTCTTGATCTCGACGCGCCAGCCCTGGTCGTCGGTCAGGTGGAGGTGAAGCGTATTGAGCTTCACCGCGGCCATCTGGTCGACCATCGTCTTCACGACCGAAATCGGCTGGAAATGTCGCGCGACGTCGAGCATCAGCCCGCGCCACTTGAAACGCGGCGCGTCGTCGATGGTCTGTGCCGCGATCAGCACGGGCCGCCCGATCGCACGGTCGGGGCTAGCAAGCTGGGCAAGCGTCATCGCGCCGTACAGCAGGCCCCGATCGCCCGACGCGGCGATCGTGATGCCGGCGCGGCCGATCGTCAGGCGATATCCCTCGTCGCCCGCGATGCTCGCGTCGCGCGTGAAGCGGATCGGGCCGGTCGCGCTCCGCGTCAGCGTCAGTCCGCGCTGGACGCGCACGACGTCGCCGAATATCTTTGCAGCCGCCGCCGCACCGGCATCGCCGGCCGGTACCGCCATCCCCGTGCCATCGCTCAGTGTGAAGCCTGCCCCCGCGACCGGCACGATCCGGACCGGCATCGGCAACAGCGCCGCGCCCGTCTGCGCGCCGGCGATGCCGACGGGCAGCGCCATCGATACCGCGACCGCCGCCACCGCCCGCTTCGACCAGCTCGACATTCCCGCTTCCTTCACGCTGCTGTGCCGCCCGACTGTGTCACGGGCCGCGCAGGATCGACCATAAAAAAGCCGCCCGCGGGCCGAAACCCGCAGGCGGCAGACATTCGAAACCAGCCGAGGAGAATGATGCCGGCATCGAGGAACCTTGAAACTCCGTCGCACGACGCGCCGGGCGGCGCCGCCACCGCCCGGCAGGCCGCAGGATCACATCCGCAATGTCGCGCCGATCGAGAAAACGCGGCCGTTCTTGTAAACGTTGGACGGGAACCGCGGATCGGTACTGTACTGGTAATAGGTTTCGTCCAGCAGGTTCGATGCGTTCGCCGACACCTGGATCTGATCGGTGATCCCGTACGAAATCTGCGCATCCAACTGGCGATAGGCATCGGTGTAATCTTTGCTCGCCACGCGACCCGCGCGATTGAAATACGCCGATCGGCGGTTGTAGCTGACACGCGCCTGAAACGGTCCATTCTCGTAGTAAGGCTGGATCGTCACCGTGTTGCGCGACAGGAACGGAAGGCCGGTCGCCAGCGGTGTCACGGCATCGGCGAAGGTGTAGTTCGCCTGAATGCCGAAGCCCCACTTCAGCGCGGTATTGCCCGACACCGAGAAGCCCGTGACAGATGCCTTGCCACCATTGATCGGTCGCGAGATCGAATAGGTCAGCGTGCGTCCAGTCACCGTATTGGTGAACTCGACACCGTCCTGCACCTTATTGCCGACATAGTTCGAGATGTCGCGGTAGAAAATTTCGCCCGACAGAAAACTGGATCGTCCGAAATACCATTCCGCCGATACGCCGTAATTGGTCGCGGCATAAGGCTTCAGATCAGGGTTGCCGCCGCTACCGCTGAGCGTCGCGTCGTCCAGCGACAGCGAGCCGGCGAGATCGCTATAGCGGGCGCGGGCAATAACCTTTGCTGCGGCCGCTCGCAGCACCACGTCCTTGCCAGCCTGGAAAATCACATTCGCCGCCGGCAGGAATCGCGTATCGCTGTTGTTCACCGTCGTCAGCGTGTCGCGACCACTGCTAAACAAATAGAAGGTCGAACGGTCGCGCGTGTTAACCACACGCCCGCCAAAGTTGCCGCGCACCTTGCCGAGCTCAAAATTCGCCTGGATGTAGCCGGCCGCAATCTTTTCGCGCACGCGCCAGTAGTCACCCTTCGAAAGGCCGCGTTCGTCTGTGAAGGTGCCGTATTTTTGCAGCGTAGACAAAATGCCGCTTTGCCCCAGCGTTGCGAATGGCTCACCATTGCCCGACACGCCTAAGCCATCGTACAAGCCCTGGGGCTGCACAAAGTAATCCAGGTCGGCCAGCGTGAAGTTCTGGTTGGTGAAAACCGCGTTGCTAAACGTCGTGTTGCCGTTCTTATGGCTGACGTAGCGCCCGCCAAACAGAATCTCAGTCAGCGGACCGATGTTGATATCATGCTTGAAATTCAGTTCGCCGAAGACTTCGCTGTCGTTCGTAAAGGCGGACTGAAGCGGAATGCCGCCAATCTGCCGGCCAAAAAAGCTGCGGCCGTCGGTTGCTGTGATGTTCTGGCCGCCATTGGCTTGGAACGTGCTGATCCATTTGGTCGGATCGCTGGCTGGCGACGTCCAATTGACGACGGTGTCGCGACCGACGGCGCTTTGCGTGAAACCCATTTGGGTCCGGAAATCGAGCAGATATTCGGGATCCTTACCACCCGAAGCGCGCGTCCAGCCCAGGTTGCCCGTGATCGACCAGTCGCCAGGCGTCCAATCGAGCAGCAGCGACACCGAGTCGTTCTTCAGGCGCGTGCGGCGATAGTTCGTATCGAGCTGGCCCGTCTCGCCACGCTGCCCGGCCGCAACGCCAGCCATGGTGACGGACGTCACGATGCCGGCCTGCCCGTCGGTTCCCGGCGTGAAGGTCGCCGACTGCAGTCGCGATCCGTAGTAACCGGCGGTGTAGACCGAATTCGACACGTTGTCATAATTGCCGCGGATCATCATGCCCGTGGCAGTCAGCGTCAGATCCTCGATCGGACGAACAGAAACCGCGCCGTTCAAGCCAATGCGCTGACGTTCTTGCCGGAAGAACTCTCGCGCGATCATCATCGCATAGCGAGAATCCGAGAAGGACTGACGCTCGGCGGCAGTCAGCGTGCTGAGCGCCTTGCCGTTGACGGTCGCCGTTCCCGGCGCATCCCTCAGCAGAAAGCTGCCGAAGTCGTACCAATAGACGGCGACGCCGGCGCGGCTCAGCTGCTCCTTGTCGTAGTTGCCCGTCAGGGTGACACCGAAGGTCTCGGCGTCGTTCTTCCAGTTGACGAGCGCCGATCCGCGGAAGCTGCCGCGGTTGGCGCGGTCGTTGTATTCGCCGCCTGCGTTGATCGCGAGCGCGCCCGACTTCAGGTCGGTATCGAGCGGCTTGCGGGTGACGATGTCGACGGTGCCGCCGATGGCACCTTCCTGCAAACGCGCCTCGGGCGTTTTGTAGACGATCGCCTGCTTGATCAGCGTCGGCGACAGCAGCGAATAATTGAACGTGCGGCTCGACCGGTCGGACGGGTTGCCGCCCCAGTCCGCCGATGCGACCGAATGCCCGTCGATGGTGACGCGGTTCAGCGCAGGCTCGGTGCCCGCGATCGACAGCTGCTCGCCTTCGCCGAACTGGCGGTCGACGGTGACACCCGGCAGGCGCGCCAGCGAATCGGCGATGTTGCTGTCGGGCAGCTTGCCGACGTCTTCGGCCGAGATGACATCGACGATCGAATTGGCCTCACGCTTGGTTTCGATCGCGTCTGCGATCGAGCGGCGGATCCCGGTGACGACGACTTCGTTCGCTTCATCCTGCGGGACCGTCGCCGACTGGGCGCTGGCGACGCCGCCAAAGCCGATGAGCGCGCCCGACAGCGCCGTGGTGAACAGAATGGCTTTGCGAAGCGACATGCGCCAACCCCTCCTCGCGCGCCCAGCGAACGCCGCGTGATCCCCGAATGCCGTCTCAGCTGGCGGCTCCCCCGGCTGTCCTGCCCCCACGACAGGTGTGCAACCGGTGGTACCATTGATATAACCAATTTAGACCAATCTGAAAACAGAAAATTACAACCCGGTTTCAGATATGAAATTTTTGTGAATTCCCTAGGGTTAGTCGGATGGGCGACCGATGGGATCATATTTCCGGAGTGCAGACCATGACCGCAGCCGACCCCGTCACTATCGAGATCTGCGTCGAGTCGATCCCCGGCATTCGCGCGGCGATCGCCGGGGGTGCGACTCGGATCGAACTATGCGCAGCGCTCGAGGTGGGCGGACTGACCCCCTCCATCGGCCTGATGGAAAGCGCACACGCCCTTGCCCAGGCCGCCGATATTCCGGTCTTCGCGATGGTCCGGCCCCGCCCGGGCGATTTCGACTATGATGCCGACGATCTGGCGCTGGCGATCCGAGACGCCCGCGCGCTGGTCGATGCCGGCGCCGACGGGCTGGTCTTCGGCACCTGCGCGGGCGGGCGGGTGGCGGGTGAGCCGGCGCGCGCATGGATCGACGCGGTCCGCAGCGCGTACGGCGCGCTGTCCTGCACCTTCCACCGCGCGATCGATCTGACCGACGACCCGGTCGCGGCGGCGCAGGTGGTCGCCGATCTGGGATTCGATCGTATCCTGACGTCCGGCGGCGCCAAGGTCGCAGAGCAGGGTGCCGCGACGATCGCGGCGATGGTCACCCGGGTCGGCGATCGGCTGAGCGTGATGGCGGGGTCGGGCGTGTCTCCGCAGACGATCCCCAAGCTTGCCGCCGCCGGCATCCGCGAATTCCATGCGTCTGCGAGTCGCGACGCCGGGCCGCTCGACGCGCGCGTCGCTGCGCTTGGCTTTGCAACCGCATCGCGCAGAATGACCGACGCCGATCTGGTCGCGGCGCTGCGGGCGGCCGCGAATGCGACCAGTTCATGACATTGGCTTTACATTGGTATTATCGTCAGGCATCATCCGCTCCATCGCCGCGAGCGGGGGCTTGGGCGGAGAGGGCGGGATGCGATGTTCTCTGACACGATCGGCAGATTCCGGAACGGCGACAGCGCGCCGCTGTATCTGCAACTTCAGCTGCTGATCCGCCAGGGGATCGAGGCCGGCCTGATCCGGCGGGGCGACGCGATCCCCGCCGAGCGCGACCTG
>DASTEN010000112.1:0-11991 GCA_035709645.1 Sphingomonas sp. | reverse complement strand
GCGCCTATCAGACCGCCTTGTCGACGACGTCGGAGAACATCGCCAACGCCGCGACGCCCGGCTATTCGCGGCGCACCGCCACGATCGAGGAATTCCGCACCAGCGGTGTCGCCGGGCTGGGCCAGACGACCCTGCTGTCAGGCGGCGGCGTCCGCATCGCCGGGGTCAGCCGCGCGGCGGACGAATTCCGGGCGGCCCAGGCGCGCACCACCGGGTCCGACGTCGCCCGGTCGCAGACGTCGGTCGCCTGGATCGACCGGATCGAAGGCGCGCTGTCGGGCAACCAGCTTTCGGACCGCTTCACCACCTTCTTCGCATCGGCAAAGACCGTCGCCGCCGACCCGTCGGCGACCGCGCCGCGCACCGTGTTCCTGGAAGACGCCCGCTCGCTCGCAGCCGGCTTTGCCAGCACCGGCCGGGCGCTTGCGGGCGCGGCCGACGAACTGGCGGGACAGGGGCGCGACATGGCGGCGCAGCTGACCGACCTCAGCAATTCGATGGCCCGTATCAACCAGGGGCTGACCCGCGCTGCGGACGGATCGTCGGCGCGCGTGCAATTGCTCGACGAACGCGACCGGACGCTCGAGGCCATGAGCGCGCTCGTCGATGTCGATGCCCAATACGATGCCTTCGGTCGCGCCACGGTGCGCGCCGGTGGCGCCGCCGGCCCGGTGCTGGCCGATGTCGAGAAGAGTTCGATCGTCAGCTTCGTCACCAACGCATCGGGCGAAGCGGCGATCGCCGTCACTAATTCGAACGGCATGGCAAAGGTCCCCGCATCGGGCGGAGCGATGGCCGGCCTGGTCGATGGCGCGATGAACATCGCCGGCGCCCGCCAGCGGCTGGACGCCATCGCCACCGATTTTGTCGCCGGCATGAAGGCGTGGCAGGAAGCCGGCAAGACGCTGGGCGGCGGCGCCGGAACCCAGATATTCAAGGTCATGCCCGATGGTGCGGCGCCGACCGAAATCTCGGTCGTCATGAACGACCCGGCCGGCGTCGCTGCGGCCTTCGGTACCGAAGGCGCGCGGGGCAACGGCAACATGACCCGTCTGGTCGATCTGCGCGCCACGGCCGGCTGGGAAGCCAAGTTCGACGACATGACGACCGAAAACGCGGCGTTGCTGAAAACGCGCCGTTCGGTCGTCGATGCGCAGAGCGCGATCCACGGTTCCGCGGTCAGCGCGCGCGACGGACTGACCGGCGTCGATCTCGACGAGGAAGCCGTCAACCTCATCCGGTTCCAGCAAGCGTATCAGGCATCGAGCCGCGTCATCCAGGTGGCGCGCGAGATCCTGCAGACGATGCTCGACATCCGCTAGACCTAAGGACCGCCCGCATGCGCGTCGCAACCTCCCTCCAGTACGATCGCCTGCGCGATCGCATGAGTGCGCTCAGCACCAAGGCCGATTCGCTCAACAACCAGTTGGCGACGACCAAGCGCATCTCGACGCCATCGGACGATGCGGCCGGCTACCGCGCGCTGACCGCCCTGAAACGCGCGGGCGCCAATTCCGACGCCGAACTGGCGAACGTCGATCTTGCGACGTCGCTGCTCGATTCGTCGTCGACCGCGCTCGCCAGCATCGAAACGCAGCTCGGCCGGATTCAGGCGATCGCCATTTCGGCCGGCAGCTCGACGCTCAGCGCCGACCAGCGCAAGGCACTGTCGGCGGAAGTCGACGTGATCTTTCAGGATCTGGTGCGGGTGGCAAACACCACCGATTCGCGCGGCACGCCGTTGTTTTCAGGCGACAGCGTAAAGACGCCGTACGTCATCGACGACAACGGGAACGTCGGCTTCACCGGCAGCGGCGAAGCGGGGCAGGTGCCGATCGGCGATGGCCGCACGATCGCGGCGACCAGCAGCGGTGCGACCATCTTTGGCAGCGTACCGCTGAAGGCCGGCGGCACCAGCGACATGTTCGCGATCGTGAAGGCGTTCTCGGACAAGCTGAAGACGGGCGCACCAGTCGGCGACGACAGCGTCGACATCCAGTCGGCGATGACCTCGGTCCTCAACGCCCAGACCTCGATCGGCGCGCGCGGCGCGCGACTCGAGCTCGAAAAGGGTCGTCTGGAAGACCTGGCGCTGACCCGCGAGACCGAACGCTCCGCGATCGAGGACGCCGACATCCCGGCGACCATCACCGAACTGAAGAAGGTGATGACCGTGCTGGATGCGACGCAGGCCAGCTTCGGCAAGCTGACATCGCTGAACCTGTTCAACTATCTGCGCTGATACGACGCGGCGCGCCCGTTTCGATGCGTTAAGTAGACTTTCGGCCGGTTCGTTAACCAAATCCCCACCTCCCCTTGCGACAAGGGACGCGAGAATTGCCGGAAAACCGCGGACGCCGCGGGTTGCCCGGCCGCCAAGGGGAAGTCCTAAGTCATGTTTGTCGCCATCGGCCTCGTGGTCCTGCTCGGCATGGTGTTCGGCGGTTTCGTCATCACCGGCGGTGCGCTGGGCCCCGTGCTACACGCGGTGCCGCACGAAATGCTCATCATCGGCGGCGCGGCGATCGGCGCGCTCATCATCGGCAATTCGGGCAAGGAACTGAAGGCGGTCGGCGGTGCGCTGGGCAAGGTCTTCAAGGGGCCCAAGTACAAGAAGCAGGACTATCTCGACACCATCTTCCTCGTCAGCAAGCTGATGAAGATGCTGCGCGTCGACGGCCCGATCGCGCTGGAGCCGCATGTCGAGGATCCGAAGTCGTCGTCGGTCTTCGCCGAATATCCCCGCCTGCTGGCCGACCACACGCTGGTCAACCTGATCGCCGACACGCTGCGCCTGGTCGTCGTGTCATCGGGCACGCTCGACGTCCACGCGGTCGAGGAGGTGATGGACAATGCGATCAAGACCCACCACCACGAAATCCAGGGGCCGCAGGGTACGTTGACCTCACTCGGCGACGCGCTGCCGGCCCTCGGCATCGTCGCCGCCGTGCTGGGCGTAGTGAAGACGATGGGGTCGATCGACAAGCCGCCGTCGATCCTGGGCGGCATGATCGGATCGGCGCTGGTCGGCACCTTCCTGGGCGTGTTGCTGGCCTACGGCATCGTCGGCCCGCTCGCCAATCGGCTGCAGCAGGTGATCGACGCCGATTCCGCGATCTACCACGTGGTCAAGCAGATCATCATCGCCTCGCTGCACGGTCACCCGCAGCCGCTGGTGATCGAGGCGGCGCGTTCGGGCATCGCGCACAGCAACCAGCCCGGCTTCGGCGAAGTCTTCGACGGCCTGCGCGGGCGTTAAGAGTCTGAGATGGCCGCCGCTCGCGCTCCCCACGGCAACAACCAGCCGCCCAAGATCGTCATCGTCAAGAAGATCATCGCCGATGGCCATGGCGGCCATCACGGCGGTGCGTGGAAGGTCGCCTATGCCGACTTCGTGACCGCGATGATGGCGTTCTTCCTGCTGCTGTGGATCCTGGGCGCGACGACCGAGAAGCAGCGCAAGTCGATCGCCGATTACTTCACGCCGACGATCGTCGACATCAAAATGCAGAAGTCGGCCGGCTCGAACGGGCTGTTCGGCGGATCGTCGATCATCGACAAGGACAATTACCCGCACAAGGCGCAGCAGACCGGCACCCGGTCGCTGACCATCCCGGCCGACGCGTCGGGCGGAAACCGCGAAGGGACCGGGGCAAAGGGATCGCTGCGCAATCCCGGTCAGACCAGCGAGGACAAGGCGAATTTCGCCCGGATGAAGCGCCAGGTCGAGGCGCAGATCGCCGCGAACGCGAAGCTCGCCAAACTTGGCCGGCACGTCCGCTTCACCATGACCCGTGACGGCCTGCGCATCGACCTGGTCGACGACGCCGATTATTCGATGTTCGCGACCGGCACGACTGCGCTGGTACCCGAGGCGTCGACCCTGATCGGGCTGGTCGCCGACGCGATTCGATCGACGCCGAACCCGATCATGATTCGCGGCCATACCGATGCGCTGCAATTCGGCAGCCGGCAGGGCATGAACAACTGGACGCTGTCGTCGGGCCGCGCGGAGGCCACGCGGCGCCGGCTGGCGCTGGGGGGCGTACCCGAATCGCGTTTCGAACGGATCGAAGGCGTCGCCGATCGCGAACCGATGATCGCGGACAACGAAACCGATCCGCGCAATCGCCGCGTCGCCATCACCCTGCTGTACCGACAGGGCAAGTTCGGCGAATAGGGATCAGCGCCTGATCAGGAACGTCAGTCGCGCCGCCGCGATCGGCGTCGCGCGATCGTCCTGCCACGCGATCGCGTCGACGTTGGCGACTCGCGAGCCCAGGCGGCGGATGATCCCGGCGGCATAGGTCGTCTTCTCTCGCCCGCCGCGCATGTAATCGACCGTCAGCGTCACCGGCTTCACCATCGCCGCATCACTGCCCAGTTCGTCGCGCAACCGCAGGATTGCCGCGATTTCCAGAAGTCCGCCGATCGCGCCCCCGTGCAGATACCCCGGCCGACCGCTGACCTTGCCGGCGAAGGGCAGCGCCAGGCGCCGGGTGCCGTCGTCGTCGGGCTCGATCGTCATGCCGAGCAGCGCCGCATAGGGAGGCAGCGTCATGCCGTCACCCCCATCGGCATCCGCGTGACCATGAAGGTGCCCGCGACGTGCGCCAGCGGATCGGCCGGATCGCCGTCATGCGCGGCGCCGCGAACGAACGCGACGCTCTTGGTCAGCCGATAGCATTCGCCGCGCCCGATCACGGTCTGTCCCGGCGTCGCGGCCCGCAGATAATCGATCCTCAGGTCGAGCGTCGCGTGCGGCAGGAAACCGCCGCGCTTCAGCCATACCGCCGAACTGGTCGCCTGGTCGAGCAGCGTCAGGATCGGCCCCGACGCGATGACGCCCGTCGCCAGGTCCCCGACCAGATGGTCGCCGTACGGCAGCGCCAATTCGGTCCAGTCGTCGCCATGCGCATGATATTGGATGCCCAGGGTCGACCCATGGTGTTCCCAGGTGAAGCGTTCGAAGAAGCGCGACGGATCGAAGGGGATCGGCTGCATGCGGTTCCGCCGTATCGCGGCTGCCGGCCGTTTACAAATCGCCGTCGCGGGGTAGCTTGGGCGACATGACCGATGCCCCCCGCCTAACCATCGCCATCGATGCCGGCGTCGCCGACGTCCGCCTGAACCGCGCGTCCAAGATGAACGCGCTCGATCCGGCGATGTTCGCCGCGCTGACCGACGCGATCGACCGGCTGGCCGACGACAGGACCGTGCGCGTCGTCGTGCTATCGGGCGAAGGGGCGGCGTTCTGTGCAGGTCTCGACATGGCCAGCATGGCATCGGCCGGCGCGGGCGTGGATCTCACCGCGCGCACGCACGGGCTAGCGAATGATTTCCAGCAGATCGCCTGGGGCTGGCGGACGCTGGGCGTCCCGGTGATCGCGGCGGTCCACGGCATCGCCTTCGGCGGTGGATTGCAGGTCATGAGCGGTGCGGACATCACTCTCGTCCACCCCGATACGCGACTGTCGGTAATGGAGATCAAATGGGGCATCGTCCCCGACATGGCCGGCTTCGCGCTGTGGCGCGGCCGTGTCCGTGACGATGCGCTGCGCGAGCTCGCCTATACCGCGCGCGAGTTTTCAGGCGCGGAGGCGGTCGCGCTGGGCTTCGCGGTACGTACCGCGACCGATCCGCATGCCGAGGCGATGGCGCTCGCCCGCGCGATCTCGGCGCGCAACCCACACGCGATCCGCGCGATCAAGCGGCTGGCGAACGACGCTATCGAGGCCGACGCCGCCGACATCCTGATGGAGGAGAGTGTCGAACAGGCCGCCCTGCTGCGCTCACCCAACCAGATGGAAGCGGTGATGGCGAACATGCAGAAACGCGCGGCGGTATTCACGGACTGACGCCGTCAAGCAAACCAAAGTCCTCCCCGCGGAGGCGGGGATACATTGATGGAGAGTGCGCGGCTCTTTCCGCCAGGTCAGCCAGAATTGATCCCCGCCTCCGCGGGGATGGCGGCAATGGGTCTCAGTCCACCAGATCGTCAATCTGACCCGCCAGCTCGACGTCGCGGGTCGACAGCCCGCCGGCATCATGCGTCGTCAGCACGATGTCGACGCGGTTGTAGACGTTCGACCATTCCGGATGATGATCCGCCTTTTCCGCCAGCAGTGCGACTTGCGTCATGAAGGCGAAGGCTTCGGAAAAGCTGTCGAAGGTAAAGCTGCGGCCGATCGCGTCGCGGCCGTCGTCATAGTCCCATTCAGGCAATCCATCGAGCGCATCGGCGCGTTCGGCTTCGCTCAACTGCTCGATCATAACCCCTCATCCTTGCCCTTGGCGTGACCCCATGCCTATGTCGCGCATCATGGACGGGCAAGAGCGGATCGCACCGGGCGCAGACGAGATCGAGGGGCTGGCCCGCGCCAGCCTCGCGCGCATTCCCGCGCCCTTTGCCGATCATCTGACCGATGTCGTGCTGCTGGTCGAGGAATGGGCCGACGACGAGACGCTGGATGCGCTGGAGATCGAGGATCCGTACGACCTGACCGGGCTGTACCACGGGCGACCGGTCGGCGAGAAATCGGCGTTCGACGGTGTCGCCCTGCCCGACCGCATCCACCTGTATCGCCGCGCGATCCTGGATGAATGGGTGGCGACCGGCGTCGGCCTGGCGACGCTGGTCCACCATATCGTCGTTCACGAGGTCGGCCATCATTTCGGGCTGAGCGACGAGGACATGCACGCGCTCGAAGCCGCGGCGTGAGCCGTATCGCGCTGAGCGACGTCGCCTGCGTGCGCGGCGGGCGCATGCTGTTCGAGGGACTGTCGCTGGCGCTGGCCGCGGGGGCGGCGGCGCGGATCACCGGCCCGAACGGCGTCGGCAAATCCAGCCTGCTGCGGATCGCCGCCGGGCTGCTGACACCCGCTGCGGGCAGCGTGGTCCGGGACGGCGCGGTCGCGTTGATGGCGGAGGCCGGTGGGCTCGATGAAGACCTGCGGCTGCGCGACGCACTCGCCTGGTGGGCGCGGATCGACGGGCGGGGAACCGCCGTCGATGCTGCGATGGCCGACGTCGGGATGGCCGATCGCGCCGATGTCCCCGTCCGTCTGCTGTCGACCGGCCAGCGCCGCCGCGCACTGATCGCGCGCACGATCGCGAGCGGTGCGCCGATCTGGGTGCTCGACGAACCGGCCAACGGTCTCGACACCGCCTCCGTGACGCTGCTCGAACGACTGATCGCCCGGCACCGGGCCGGCGGAGGCATCGTGCTGATCGCGACGCATCTGCCGCTGGAGATCGACGGCGCGACCGAGGTGGCGTTGTGATCGTCGCCGCGCTTGCCTGGCGCGAGGTCCGCCGCGCCTGGAGTTCGGGCGGGCTATGGCTGCCGATCGGTTTCTTCCTGCTCGTGGCGGTGCTGTTCCCCTTCGCGATCGGCCCCGATGCCGCCCTGCTGGCCCGCGTTGGCGGCGGGGTGATCTGGGCGGCGGCGCTGCTTGCCGCACTGCTGCCGGTCGACCGGCTGGTCGCCCCTGATCTGGATGGCGGAACGCTCGATCAACTGGCGGTGCGCGGCGTGCCGATGCCGGTGGTCGCCGCGGCGAAGATCGCTGGCCACTGGCTGGGTTTCGCGCCACCGCTGATGATAGCCGGGATCGCCGCGGCCGGCCTGCTGGGCGTATCGGGCGAGATGCTGCTGCGGATCGAAGTCGGCTTGCTGATCGGCACGCCGGCGCTTGCCGCCCTGGCGGTGGCGACCGGCGCGCTCATCGCGGGTCTGCGCGGCGGTGGCGCGATCGCCGGACTCGTCATGCTGCCGCTGGCGGTCCCCATCGTCATCTTTGGCGCGGGCGCGCTGTCGGACGGCGCCGGCAGCGCGCTCAAGCTGCTCGGCGCGGTCAGCCTGCTGCTGGTCGCCGGCGCCCCGTTCGTGGCGGGTGCCGCGATCCGCATCGCACAGGACTGAAGCGCTTAGTCCGCCACCCCCAGATACAGCAGCAGGGTGATGAACAGCGTCGTCGTAATGGTGGTAAAGAACAGCAACCACGCCAGCCGCCACAACGCCCCCGCCCGGCCCAGGCTGTAGGCGCCCTTCAACTGGCGGTACATGTGAAACGGCGGGATCCCGATCGATGCCAGCACCAGTATCCACGACGGCACGCCGACAGCGCCGAGCAACGCCAGCACGATGACCAGCAGCGACATGAACGTCAGCGAATAGGTCGCGAAGATCGCGTGGTCGTACAGACCGACGTCGCGGCGGAAGGGGAACAACAGCCAGAGGAAGGGTAGCGAAATCGGGATCAGCGCCCAACTGAACTTATAGGCCGACGTCTTGACCTTGTAGAGCAGCAGCTTGGGATTGTCCTTGGCATGCTGCCACTTCTCCTCGATCCAGCTGCCGCCGGGCGATCCGGGCGCCGCCCTGACGTCGGGTAGATCCCCGTCGCCGGCGCTCGGCGCGGGCAGCAGCGCTTCGGCCTGTTTCAGTCCGGTGCGGGCCTCCAGCGTTTCGGTCAGCCGCTTTTGCAGCCGGGCGATCTTGTCCGCATCGGGCCGGGCATCGGCGCGTTCGGTCTTGATCTCCGCCGACAGCTCGACGACAGCCTTGTCCGCCGCCCTGCGCTGATCGACCAATTTTTCGCGCGCCTGCGCCATGCCGCCGGTCAGGCCGGGCTTCAGCCATTCGTCGCCGCCGAATGTCCAACCCGGCAGATTGGCGACGACCGCGAACATCAGGAAGACGGAGAACAGGAACAGCGCGATCGGCGAGACGTATTTCGCGCGTTCCCCCGCGATGTAGCGGCGCGTGAGCTCGCCCGGCTTCAACGCCAGCATCGGCAGCGTCGCCCAGATCTTGCCCTCGAAATGGAACACGCCGTGCAGCAGGTCGTGCCCATAGGCGCCCAGCGTCCGGTGAACATGCGCCACTTGTCCGCAGGCATGGCAATGACTGCCGATAAGCTGTGTCCCGCAATTGGCGCAGGCACCGTGACCATCGGCATGATGTTCCCCGGCGTGCGGCTCCACCGCGCGGCCCAGCAGGCCGCCGGTCAGCATGTCCCCGGCTGCGTCCAATTCCCCCATGGGCGTCGATGCTATCAGCTTGCCGCGCCCCATGCTACCACCGGGGCGACATGACCGAGATCGAGACACTGATCGCCGAAATGGGCGGCAAGGCGCGCGCCGCCGCCACGATCCTGGCATCGACCCCCTCGGCGGCGAAGGCCACCGCGCTGCGCGCCGCCGCGCAGACGATCCGCGCCGCCAGCGCGACGATCGTCGCTGCCAATGCCGAGGATATGGCCGCCGGCCTCGCCCGGGGCCTGAGCGGTGCGATGCTCGACCGGTTGCGGCTCGATTCGGCGCGCGTCGCCGCGATCGCCGACGGGGTCGATGCGGTCGCCGGATTGGCCGATCCGGTCGGGACGACGATTTCCGAGGACACCCGCCCCAACGGCCTGCGCCTGTCGCGCGTCCGCGTGCCGATCGGCGTGATCGGCATCATCTACGAAAGCCGCCCGAACGTGACGGCCGACGCCGGCGTGCTCGCGGTGATGTCGGGCAACGCCGCCATCCTGCGTGGCGGATCGGAAGCGGTGAGGAGCAACGCCGCGATCCACGCCGCGCTGGCCGACGGGCTGACGGCGAGCGGCCTGCCCGCCGATGCGATCCAGCTGGTGCCGACGACCGATCGCGCCGCGGTCGGCGCGATGCTGCGGGCAGAGGGGCTGCTCGATCTGGTCATCCCGCGCGGCGGCAAGAGCCTGGTCGCGCGCGTGCAGGACGAGGCACGGGTCCCCGTGCTCGCACACCTCGACGGCATCAATCACGTCTATGTCGATATCGCCGCCGACCTCGACATGGCAAAGGCGATCGTGATCGACGCCAAGCTGCGCCGCACGGGCGTCTGCGGGGCGATGGAGACGTTGCTGATCCACCGCGACTGGCCGCATCGCGACGCGCTGATCGCCGCACTCGACGCTGCGGGGTGCGACGTGCGCGGCGACGCCGATGTCGCGGCACTCGGCTACGCCCCGGCAAGCGATGCCGATTGGGATACCGAATATCTCGACGCCATCGCCTCGGTCGCGCTGGTGACTGGCCTCGACGACGCGATCGCGCACATCGACGCGCACGGGTCGCATCACACCGATGCCATCGTGACCGATGATCCGGACACGGCCGAAACGTTCCTCGCCCGCGTCGATTCGGCGATCGTGCTGTGGAACGCCTCCACGCAGTTCGCCGACGGCGGCGAATTCGGGCTGGGCGCGGAAATCGGGATTTCGACCGGGCGGCTCCACGCCCGCGGCCCGGTCGCGCTGGAGGGGCTGACGACGTATAAATGGGTCGGTCGCGGGACGGGACAGATCCGCGGCTGACCGCGGCCATGGCTTGATGCGGCGAAATCGCGAGCGTAGGCTGAGCCAATGAACGCGCCGGTGAAGATCAGCGACCTCCTCGACCCCGAAACCTCGGCGCTGGTCGAGCGCTTGGCATCCGAGCGCGGGACGTCCGTGGCGGCCTATGTCGCCGAGGCGATCCACTGGTTTGCCGGGGACGAGGCGGCGTTGGCGGAATCGCTAGACGAAGCCGACCGACAGATCGATCGGGGTGAGTTCTACACGCAGGAAGAGATCGAAGCTTGGTTTGCTGAGCGGCGCGGTACCGCGGCGGACGAGTGAGCGACCTTCAGTGGGCGCCTCTTGCTCGCAACGATCTCGTCTCGGTCGACCGATATCATCGTCAGGAACACATCGACGTCGCTGACGAGCTGACCGAACGAATTATCGCGGCAGCGCAGTTTCTCGCAACAACGCCTTCCGCAGGGCCGATTTCCCGCGGTCGCAATCGCAAATGGCGTGTCGGCGGAACGCCCTATATCATATTCTATCGGCCGAGGCGCGATCACGTTCGCATCCTCCGCGTACTGCACAGCGCGCGGGAAAACACGAGATGGTGACCCGCATCGGCCTGCTCGGCGGATCGTTCAACCCGGCGCACCGTGGGCACCGGGCGATCACGCTCGCCGCCGTCCGCGCATTGGGGCTGGACGAGGCGTGGTGGCTGGTGTCGCCCGGCAACCCGCTTAAGGCCGGCGCCACCGACATGGCGCCCTTTACGGCCCGTCTGGCGTCCGCGCGCAGGATGGCGCGCCACGCCCCCATCCGTGCGACAGGCATCGAGGCGAAGCTCGGCACGCGCTATACCATCGATACGCTGCGGGCGCTCAAACGCCGCTATCCACACACCGACTTCATCTGGCTGATGGGTGCCGACAATCTGGCCGGATTCCAACGATGGCGGGCATGGCGCGCCATCGCGCGGGAGATGCCGATTGCGGTCATCGCGCGTCCGGGGTATGATGGCGCTGCCCTCGCGGGTCCGGCGATGGCGTGGCTCAGGCGCTTCCGGCGACCGACGTCACACGCGAAACACTGGACCGAATGGAGTCCGCCGGCGCTCGTGCTCTTGCGCTTCCGCCCCGATCCAACTTCCGCAACCGCGGTGCGCGCCGCGTCGCCGGACTGGCATCTGGCCTATGCGCATCCCACATCGCCCGCATGGCGCCCCAACCCGATACTGGAGTAATCTTGGCCACTACCCCCACCGCCGCCCCCCAGAGCCCGTCGGCCGAAGCCGACAGCGCGGAGGCGCTGCACGCGCTGATCCTGTCGAGCCTGGAGGACGATCAGGCGGTCGACACCGTCTCGATCCCGCTCGCGGGCAAGTCGTCGATCGCCGACTATATGGTCGTCGCCTCGGGCCGATCGACCCGCCAGGTCGCGTCGATGGCGAACAAGCTGGCCGAGAAGATCAAGACAGAATTCCGCCGCACCGCACGGATCGAAGGCCTGCCGAACGCCGACTGGGTGCTGATCGACGCCGGCGACGTCATCATCCACCTGTTCCGCCCCGAAGTGCGGACCTTCTACAACCTCGAGCGCATGTGGGGCTTCGGCGACACGCCAGCCGCCGGCGAGCTGAACTGAGGACGCCCGTTGCGCGGCCGATCGGACAGGCTTGCG
>DASTEN010000111.1:0-8261 GCA_035709645.1 Sphingomonas sp. | reverse complement strand
GACGATCGCGACCTGGGTCCCGCCATCGCGCGCGCCTTGCGCGAGGCGCACTGCGCGGTCGATCTGATCGCCGATGGCATCGATGCGGGGCACCTGGGGGAAACCGAAAGCTACGACGCCGCGGTGCTCGACCTCGGGCTGCCGGGCAAGGATGGCGTCGGTGTCCTGAAGGGGTGGCGCGACGCCGGCCGGACGCTGCCGGTGCTGATTCTGACGGCGCGCGATGCCTGGTCGGACAAGGTGCAGGGTTTCAAGGCCGGGGCGGACGACTATCTGGTGAAGCCGTTCCGCGTCGAGGAACTGGTGATGCGGCTGCGGGCGCTGGTCCGCCGATCGGCCGGCCATGCCGCACCGCGACTGGAATGCGGGCCGCTCAGCTTCGACAGCCAACTGGGCCAGTTCGAACTCGACGGCTTGCCGGTCAAGCTGACCGCGTTCGAATGGCGGGTCCTGTCGCAGCTGATGCTGCGCAAGGGGGCGGTGATCGAGCGGCTGGAGCTGCTGGAGCGGGTCTATGAAGGCGATGCCGATGTCGATTCGAATAGCCTGGAAGTCATCGTCGGCAGACTGCGCAAGAAGATCGGCGCCGCGCTGATCGAAACGGTTCGGGGGCGCGGCTATCGCCTGGCGTGCGACGCGTGAGGCTGGTTCCCCGGTCGTTGCATCGCCGCATGCTTGCGTTGTCGATCGTTGCGACCCTGATTGCGCTCGTCGTCGCGGGACTGTCGATCGCCGGCCTGTTCGAGCGGCTGGTGGTCGAGGGGCTCGACCGTCGTCTTGATGCGACCGTGACCCTGCTGGCGAGCACGGTCGATGGCAATGGACGGGTGGACCGCACGCGCATCGCACTGGCCGATGGCGGACCGGGCTGGCGTTGGCGGATCGCCGGGCCGGACGGTGTCATCGGGTCGAGCGACTTTCCGGAACTGGCCGATGGCGGCCCGCCGCCGCCGGGTGGTCCGGGGCGCGAAGCGCCGCCGCGACCGGCACCCCCGGGCCCGCTGACCGCGCTGGAGGGGGCAAGCGAGGGCGGCGTCGCGGTCCATGCCCGCCGGGCGACGCTCCAGACGCGGCGCGGACCGGTGACGATCACCGCCACCGCGCCGCGCGATGTGGTGCGCCGGCCGGTGCGGGCGGCACTGCTGCCGCTGCTCGGGACCTTGGTGATCCTGGGCGCGCTCCTGACCGTGGCGATGCTGGTCCAACTCAGGATCGGGCTGAGGCCGCTGCGCCGCTTGCGCGATCAGGTCGCCGATATCCGGGGCGGGACCCGCGTGCGGCTCGACGAGGATCTGCCGTCCGAGCTTCGTCCGCTGGCGTCCGAACTCAATGCGCTGGCAGCCGATACCGCTAGCGCCCTGGCCGCCGCGCGCGCCTCGGCGGTCAATCTGGCGCATGCGCTGAAGACGCCGGTCGCGACGCTGGCAATTGACGTGCGCGACCAGCCGCAGACCGCGGCACAGGTCGCGCGGATCGATGCGACGATCCGCCACCATCTTGCCCGCGCCCGAACGGAAACGACGAACCGCCGCAGCGCAACCGCGCTGGCGGCGGCGATCGAGGACCTGGGCGGTGTCATCCGGCGTCTGTACCCGGAGCGGGCGCTGACGATCGCGGTTCCCACCGACCTGGCGGTCGCGGTCGACCCGAACGACCTCGACGAACTCGTCGGCAATCTGCTCGATAACGCCGCGCGCCACGCGCACTCGCGGATCAGCGTCACCGCCGCGCCCGTCGTCGACGATGCCCGACGAGTCGAGATCACGATCGACGATGACGGCCCCGGTATCCCGCCGGAGGTACGGGCGTGGGTGGCCCGACCCGGCATCCGGCTGGACGAACGCGGCGACGGGCACGGGTTCGGCCTGACGATCGCGTTCGATCTGGTCGCGCTGTACGGCGGCGGGATCGTGTTCGACGATGCGCCCGGGGGTGGGCTTCGCGTCCGGGTGACGGTGCCGGCCGCCCTTCGTATGCGCGCATGACGCTGGAGGCGATCGTCGCGCGCTACGGACTGTTCGCGATCTTCATCGGTGCGGGTGTCGAGGGTGAGACGGTGGTCGCCGGCGGCGGGGTGCTGGCGCACCAGGGCCTGTTGCCGCTGGTCGGAGTGATGGCGGCTGCCGCTGCGGGATCAGCCGTCGCCGACGGTCTGTTCTTTGCCATCGGCCGCCGCTTTCGCGACCACCGCCGGGTCACGCGCCTGCGCGAAAAGCCGGCGTTCGCCCGTGCGCTCAGCCTGTTGGAGCGCTATCCGACCGGGTTCATCTTCGCCTTTCGCTTTCTCTACGGCCTGCGGACGATCAGCCCGATGGCGATCGGGACGACGATGGTCGCGACCCGGCGGTTCCTGGCGCTCAACGCAGCGGCGGCGGTGGTCTGGGCGGTGCTTGTGTCGACGATCGGCTATGTCTTCGGCCGGGGGCTGGCGATGGCGTTCGGGCGGCTGCATGCGATCGGACACCTCGCGCCGGCGATCGTTGCGATCGCCGGCGCGACGGTCGGCGTCGGCTGGCTGATCCGCCGATATGGGTTGAGGAAATCTTGATCTGGGTGAAGCCGTTTCGGCCGCCGTTGGTTTCGCCACGGTAACGCAATGACGAGGTGACGGGTGACGGCACGGACAGTGGTGGTGACGGGCGCGGAATCGGGCATCGGTGCCGCCTGCGCCGCGGGTTTCGGGGCAGAGGGCGACCGGGTCGCCGTTCTGTACCATAGCGACGCCGATGCCGCCGGCGTGACCGCCGACGCCGTACGGTCGGCCGGCGGCACCGCGATGACGGTGCAGACATCGGTCGACGACGAAGCGTCGGTCGCCGCGGCCTTCGCCGCGGTCGAGCAGGCCTGGGGTACGGCCGACGTGCTGGTCAATTCGGCTGGCCTGAACATGACTGGCGTGGCGGTGCGCGACATGACGCTGGAACAGTGGCGGCGGCTGATCGATACCGACCTGACCGGCGCATTCCTGACGTCGCGCCGGTTCCTGACCGGCCGCGGCACGGCGACGGCGCCCGCGACGATCCTGCACATCTCGTCGATCCACGCCTACGCCGTGCGGGCCGGGGGCGCGGATTATTGTGCGGCCAAGGGCGGGTTGACCAACCTGGTCGAAACGCTGGCGATCGAGGAGGCGCCGCGCGGCATCCGCGTCAATGCGATCGAGCCGGGCATGATCCTGACGCCGATGAACGACAGGGCGATGAAGGACGTCGCGTATCGCCGTTCGCTGGAGCGCAATATCCCGGCGGGGCGGGCGGGCGATCCGAAGGAGGTCGCGGACCTGGCCGTTTTCCTCGCCTCCGACAAGGCGCGGTACATCACCGGCGCGCGGATCGTCATCGACGGCGGGCTTTCGCTGCTGCAGGCGATCGGCGCATGAGCGCGCTTCAGCCAGGGGCGGCGGACGCGCCCGTCAAGGACCGCGTCGAACGCAGCAGGGTCGCGGTCGACTTCAACGTGAAGGCGATCGAGGATGTCGTGCTCGACGGGCCGCCGGCGCTGATGGCACGCGATCTGATGAGCCCGTACATCTGGCGCGACGCCGATGGTCGCTGGGGCATCATGGTCCGCGCTGTGACCCGGCCAGGCGCGCCGATGACCGATACCGGCGTCATCTGGGCCGGCTGGAGTGACGACGGCCGCCGCTTCGCAATGCTCGACGCGCCGTCGATCGTGCCGGGCCCAAGCGAACACGACGCGGGCGGCGTCGAGGACCCGACCGTCCTGCGCCGCGCCGATGGCAGCTACATCGTCTATTACACCGGCGTCCTGGCCGACATGGCGCATGGCGAATTGAGCTATGCCGAAGGCCCTGCGCTCGACCGGCTGACGAAGAGCGGGGTGGTGCTCGCCTCCTCGAAATCGGAAGGCAACACCAAAGAGGCGACGGTCGATCGCACGGCGGACGGCCACTGGCGGCTGTTCTACGAATATGCCGCCGATCAGGCCTCGCGTGTCGGCCTGGCGATCGGTTCGAGCGAGGTCGGGCCCTGGGTCGAACAGCCCACGCCCTTCATGCCGCGTACCGACAGCTGGGACGACTGGCATCTGTCGACGGGGCCGTTGCTGACGACCGACCCCGATATGCCGGTGATGTTCTACAACGGTGCGACGCGCGATGCGCGCTGGCGGATCGGCTGGGTGGCGTTCGACCGCGACTATACCCGCGTCGTCGACCGCGGGATCGAGCCGCTGGTGACGCCACCGCCGCCTGAGGACCGCACCGCCACCGACATTGCCTTTGCCGCGTCGGTGGTGGTCGAGGGGGACGCGATCTGGCTCTATTATTCGCTCGAGGATCGCAAGCTCGCCCGCGCGCGCATCCGGCGAAGTTAACTCGATCGCGTCGGGTCGGTGACCGGGTCGAGCGCCTGGATGTCGTCTTCGCGACCCAGCGGCAGCGACCCGGTCTGGCGTTCGATCCGGCGATGGATGACGGGCGGCCTGCCGTCGATCCACAGGGCGTGCAGCGCATCGCTGTTGGCGGCGTCGGCCTGGGTGCGGCGCTCGTTGTGGCGGACATAATCCAGCCACGTTCCGAAGTGGAAACGTTCTACCCATAACGTCGGCTCGCCCAGATCGCGAAGCAGCTGCCACGCCCGCGCGCCATCGCGGCGGCGGATGCGGCGGCGTTCGCTCATTACGGTCAGGAACCGCGCGACATCGGCCTCGGCGATGCGGTGCTCGACCGTGATGACGATCGGCCCGCTGCGCGGCTGGACCGGCACCGCGGTGGTCGGTTCGACCCAGCCGGCGCGCGGTGCCAGGTCCGCCTGCGTGATCTCGGGCATCCGCCGCACGAAGCCGGCAGCGACGCTTAGGAGCTGGACGCAGGCGGCCGCGACCAGCGCGTCGGCGACGCCGTGGACGCTTGCCACCGATCCGAACAGCCAGCTGCCCGCCGCCATCCCGCCGAACGCCGCCATCTGGTAGAGAGCGATCGCGCGTGCCACGACCCAGCGCGGCGAGGCGAGCTGGACGCTGACGTTGAAGGTCGACAGCGCAAGCACCCAGCCCCCGCCGGCCAACGCCAGCGCAGGAATCGCCAGCGGCAGCATGCCGAGCGCGGTCGTGCCGCCGCCGATCGCCAGGGCGAGCGAGGCCAGTTGGACGATCCGTTCGGTCGTCGCCCTCTGCCGCAGTCGCCGCGCGAGCAGCGCGCCGCCGACCGCGCCCAGCCCAAACGCGCCGAGCAGGATGCCATAGGTGAGCGGCCCGCCCCGGACGAGGTCGCGCGCGACGAGCGGCATCAGCGCGGGGATCGCACTTGCGGCAAGGCCGAACAAGGCGGCACGCTGGAGGACGGTCAGGATCGGCGGGGACAGGCGGACGTAGCGGACGCCCGCCGTCATCGCGACGCCCAGGCGTTCGCGCGGCAGGCGGCGCGGCGGCAGGTTCGGTTGCCACCGTGTCAGCACGACGATCAACCCGACATAGCTGACCGCGTTGACCGCGAACGCCGCCGCTGCCCCGGCCGCGGCGATGATCGCCCCGCCGATCGCCGGACCGACGCTGCGTGCGATGTTGAAGCCCATGCTGTTGTAGGAAACCGCGCTCGCCAGCAACGGGCGCGGCACCATGTCGCCGACCGACGCCTGCCAGGCGGGGCCGTTGATCGCGGTGCCGCAGCCGATCAGAAAGGTGAAGGCCAGCAGCAGCCACGGCGTGACGATGCCGGCCCAGGTGCCGACCGCCAGCATCAGCGAGACGATCAGCATGAAGCTCTGCGCGGTCAGCAGGATGCGGCGGCGGTCCAGATTGTCGGCGATCGCGCCGGCCCACAGCGACAGCAGCATGATCGGCAGGCTGGTCGATGCCTGGACCAGCGCGATCATCTGCGGCGACGCCCCCAGCGACGTCATCATCCACGATGCCCCGACCGACTGGATGAGCCCGCCGAAATTCGAACACAGGCTGGCGACCCAGACCTGACGGAACAGCGCGATACGAAAGGGCGATTCGGGGAAAGGCTGGGCGGCGGCGGTCATCTGTCGGCAAGAATGCCGCAGGCGCACGGACGATCCGTCATTCGGGCGCTACGATCATCCCGGCGTGACGATCCGCACGCGCAGCCGCAGATCGTCCATCATCGCCTCGATGACGGCGTTTTCCCGCGGACTGCCCTGCGGATCGAGCGCCCAGTTGCAATGCGGGTGGGTCGCCGGATCGTAAAGTTTGACCCGGCCGATCACGGTGCGCCAGCGCTGCTTGGTCCCGCCGTTCTCGCGCAGCAGGCGGGCGAGGATCCGGTCCTGGAGGTCGCTGGCTTTCATTCTCGTCCCGATAGCGCAAAGCCGCGCCGGCGACAGCCCGCATCAGGCCGTCGCTGCCGCAGTGCCGTCTGCGGTCGCGCGACCGCTGCGTTCCAGCTTGCTCCACCCGACCACCCAGCCGCCGATCGCGGAGGCGACGGCGCGGATGACGACCCAGTACATGATCTGGCGATAGACCAGCCGTTGCGCGACCAGCAGATGCGCGGGATAGCGCACGCGTTTGCCATCCAGCCGATAGGCGATCCAGCCACAGATCACGTCGATCCCGGTAAAGGCGATCCAATAGAGACCCATCGTGCCGACATCGCCCGCGGTCTGCGCCCAACCGTGTTGCATCACCCGCGTCACCGTGCCGACGATCGACAGGATCAGCGCCAGGTCGATCAGCGGCGAGATGGCGGCAAAGACGATCTGGAACAGCCAGGCCTGCGGCATGCCGACCAGCGCCAGTCCCCGCGGGCGGCGCGTGCGCCAGATGCCCGCGTGCTTCCACAGGCATTGCAACGTTCCGAACGCCCAGCGATACCGCTGCTTGGCCAGTCCCCGGAAACTTTCCGGCGCCTCGGTCCAGGCGACCGCCATCGGGTCGTAGGTGACGCGCCAGCCGGCACGCTGGATGGCGATGGTCAGATCCTGGTCCTCGGCCAGCGTATCCTCCGGATAGCCGCCGACCTGGTCCAGCGTCGCGCGGCGCCAGGCGCCGACTGCGCCCGGGACCACGGTCATCGCATCGAACCCGGCGAGCGCGCGGCGTTCCAGATTCTGCGCGGTGATATACTCGACCGCCTGCCAGCGGGTGACCAGGTTCACGCGGTTGCCGACCCGCGCGTCGCCGGCGACCGCACCAATCCGCGGATCGACGAACCAGCGCGCCAGCCGGCGGATCGTGCCGGGCTCGAACTGGGTGTCGGCGTCCAGCGCGATGATGACCTCGCCGGTCGCATCGCGCAGCGCACGGTTGAGCGCCGCGGCCTTGCCGCCGTTCTGCAACGTCAGCAGGGTCACGCGCGGGTCGGCGCCGAACGCCTCGGCGACCAGCGTGCTGGTCGCGTCCTTCGACCCGTCGTCGGCGACGATGACCTGCAGCGCGGGATAGTCGCTCGCCAGAATACGCTCCACCGAGGACCGGATCACGCGTTCCTCGTTATAGGCGGGGATGATCACCGATACGCGGGGCGTGAAGACCGGCGGGTCGGCGCGCCGCCGCCGGCTCTGCCACCAGGCGAGCGCCGCCATCAGGACCGCGCGCGCGATGCCCAGGGCGATCGCCAGGTAGAAGATCCAGCCGATCACGAACAGTACGCCCGCGACGAGGACGAAGCCGGCGACGTCGTAGCGGATCGTGGCCAGATCCTGTCCGGCGACCTTCGGCATCGCCTGTTGCGGAGAGACGCCGACAAGCTGCGATGCGGTGACGAAGTGATACCCCTGCGCCCGCAACGCCGCAATGATCCGCGGCAGCGCCTCCACGGTCTGCGACCGGTCGCCGCCGCTGTCGTGCAGCAGGACGATATTGCCCGGAACGGCAGGGGTGGCGGCGCGGATCTGGGCCAGCGTCTGGCGGACGATCGCATCGGCGCCGGGACGTTGCCAGTCGTTGGGATCGACGTGCAGGCCGACGATCGTATAGCCCGCCTGCTGCGCGGTCAGCGCCGGCAGCAGTTCGTCGGTCGTGGTCGGCTCCGCATCGCCGAAATAGGGCGCGCGGAACAGCGTCATGCGGCGACCCGTATAGGCCTCGACCAGCCGCTGGGTGGTGTTGAGTTCCAGATGGGTGAAGGTGTCCGACGCGCCGGCCAGATTGGGGTGGCTGTAGCTGTGGTTGCCCAGTTCGCTGCCGCCGGCGATGATGCGGTTCACCAGTTGGGGGTGTTCCAGCACGTTCTGACCGATGACGAAGAAGGTGGCGGGCACCTTTTCGCGTTCCAGCACGTCGAGGATGCGGGGCGTCCACGTGCCATCGGGACCATCGTCGAACGTCAGCGCGAT
>DASTEN010000110.1:0-3012 GCA_035709645.1 Sphingomonas sp. | reverse complement strand
CGTGCTGCAACTGGCGCCCGACCAGTTCCTCGTCACCGGCACCGATGTCCGCGTGTCGTTCGACGTGGCGGACAAGGCGAAGGGCGACACCGCCATGCTCATCAAGGTCGAGGAAGGGACGCTCGCCGACGACGGCAGCTTCCGCGCCCGCCGGGTGATGAACGGCGACCAGACCGATTACGGATTGAACTTCACCGCCCAGCCGATGCTGCTGCGCGTGACCATGGGAACGTACCGCTGATGAAGACGCTTCGCTGGACCCTGTTGTCGCTGGCCCTGTCGGCCTCGCTCCCGGCACTGGCCGCCGATGTGGCGAAGGTGCCGGGCGGGGTGGTCGTCACCCCCGATGCCGGCCCCGCCAAGCGGGTGCGCGTGCTGGTCTATGGTCCCGACCGGTTCCGCGTGACGGCGGTGCCCGATGCCAGCCTCGACACGCCCGACAGCCTGATGGTGAACGCGAAGCCGGCGGGCGACTTCACCGTGACCCAGACGCGTGGGCTGGTGGTGGTGAAGGCGGCGGGCGGATCGGCCGAGATCGATCTGGACGACGGACAGGTCCGCTTCCGCGATGCGGCGGGCAAGCTGACGCTGGAGGAAGCACCACGTGCCGGGTTCACCCCGGTCACCGCCGGTGGCGAAAAATTTGTCGCCGTCCGCCAGCAGTTCAATCGCGGCACCGACGAAGGATTCTACGGTCTGGGCCAGCATCAGAACCGGCAGATGAACTACAATGGCGAGGACGTCGAACTCGCCCAGCACAACATGGACATCGGCATTCCGTTCGTCGTGTCGACGAAGAATTACGGCGTGCTGTGGGACAATAACGGCATCACCCGCTTCGGCAATCCGCAGGCATATCGGCTGGTCGGCGACGGCATGAAGGTGATGTCGGGCGGCAAGCCCGGCTGGCAGGCGCAATATTATCTGGGCGACCGGCTGGCGGTGACGCGGACCGAGGCCACGATCAACTATCAGTTCATCAAGGATCAGGCGAACTGGCCGGCGGCGGCCAAGGCGCAGACGGTCGCCGCGACCACCGGTCAGAATACCGCGGGCAATGCGGTGCAGACGCAGAAGGTCGTGTGGACCGGCACCGTCATGCCTTCGGTCACCGGCGTCCAGAAATTCCGTCTCTATTCGTCGAGCTATGTGAAGGTCTTCGTCGACGGCAAGGAGGTGCTGAACCGCTGGCGGCAGAACTGGAACCCGTGGTTCCATAATTTCGACCTGCCGATGACCGCGGGCAAGGCGGCGGACGTGCGGATCGAGTGGGAGCCGAATGCCGGCTATATCGCGCTGTTCCAGAACGATCCGCTGCCCGCACCCGACCGCCATTCGCTGTGGTGGTCGTCGGACGTCGCCCATGCGCTCGATTATTATTATGTCGGCGGCAAGGACATGGACGGCGTCATCGCCGGCTATCGCGCGCTGACCGGGAAGGCGGCGCTGATGCCGCGCTGGGCTTACGGCTTCTGGCAGAGCCGCCAGCGCTACAACACGCAGGACGAATTGCTGAACGTCGTGCGCGAATATCGCAAGCGCCGCCTGCCGATCGACAACATCGTGCAGGACTGGTTCTACTGGCCCGAGGACCAGTGGGGCTGCCACTGCTTCGACGGAAAACGTTTTCCCAACCCGCAGCAGATGGTCGACGAAATCCATGCTTCGGACGCGCGGATCATGATTTCGGTGTGGCCCAAATTCTACCCGAACACGAAGAACGCGCAGGAACTGAACGCCAAGGGCTATCTGTATCAGGGTAACCTGATCGCGAAAGAACGCGACTGGGTCGGCAAGGGCTATTTCAACACCTTCTACGATCCCTATGCCCCCGAAGCGCGCGCGATCTATTTCCGGCAGATGAGGGAGGCTTTGGTCGACAAGGGCTTCGATGCATGGTGGATGGACGCGACCGAGCCGGACATTCATTCGAACCTGTCAATCGAGGAACGCAAGGACCGGATGGGTCCGACCGCGCAGGGGCCGGCGGAAGAGTTCTTCAACAGCTATCCGCTGGTCCATGCCGAAGGCGTTGCCGATGGCCTGCGCGTCGCGAAGCCTGATGTGCGGCCGTTCATCCTGACCCGCTCGGGCTATGGCGGCATCCAGCGCGCCAGTGCCGCTTTGTGGTCGGGCGACGTCGCGTCGCGCTGGGACGATCTGCGCGACCAGATTTCGGCCGGGGTCAATTTGTCGATGTCGGGCGTGCCCAACTGGACCCACGATATCGGCGGTTTCGCGGTCGAGGATCGCTATGCGAAGAAGGACCCGGCGCATCTGGCCGAATGGAAGGAGCTGAACCTGCGCTGGTTCCAGTTCGGCGCGTTCAGCCCGCTGTTCCGCAGCCATGGCGAGACGCCGTATCGCGAAATCTATGAACTGGGGGCGAGCGATCCGGCATTGTACGACGCGCTCGCGAAATATGACCGGCTGCGCTACCGGCTGCTGCCCTACATCACCTCGCTGGCGGCGGAGACGTGGCATCGCGACGGGACGATGATGCGCGGACTGGCGATGGACTTCACCGCCGACCGCAAGAGTTGGGGTGTGGACGACGAATATATGTTCGGGTCGGCGTTCCTGGTGGCGCCGGTGACGCAGTATCGTGCGACCAGCCGGTCGGTCTATCTGCCGGCAGGTGCCGACTGGTACGACTTCACGACCGGTGCCTATCTGAAGGGCGGACAGACGATCACCGCCGCCGCGCCGATGGCGGTGCTGCCGCTCTATGTCCGCGCCGGATCGATCGTGCCGACCGGGGCCGAGGTGCAGTCCACCGCCGAGAAGCTGGACGCGCCCTATGTGTTGCATGTCTTTACCGGCAAGGACGGGGCCTACACGCTGTTCGAGGATGACGGCCTTTCCGAAGACTATCGCAAGGGGCAATCGTCGCAGATCCCGCTGACGTGGAACGAGGCGACGAAGACGCTGACGATCGGCGCGCGCAAGGGCAGTTTCCCGGGCATGGCGGCGAAGCGGTCGATGTCGGTGCGCTTCCATACGCCGGGGACG
>DASTEN010000109.1:0-2482 GCA_035709645.1 Sphingomonas sp. | reverse complement strand
CTTTTGCAGGTCCTCCAGCGGCCAGCCGCCCCAGTTGTTGCGGATCGCGTCGGTAAAGGCCTGGCCGTAGCCGGTCGACCCATGGAAATCGACCGCGACCAAGCCATAGCCGGCGCCCGCGAAGACGGCCGGATTCCAGCGGTAGGACCAGCTGTTGTTGCTCGACCCCTGCGGGCCACCGTGGACCATATAGGCGATCGGCACCTTGCCGCTGCTGCCGGCGGGCTTCACCGCATAGCCCCAGACCGTGTCGTTGTTCGCGCCGGCGAAGTTGAAGCGCGTGACGGTCGGCCAGTCGATATCCTTCAGCTTGGCGGCGTTGACGCTGGTCAGGCGCGTCGTGCGCGTGCCGTCCATCCGGTAGAAATCATCCGGCGCAAGCAGGCTGTTCATCGCGTAGACGAACCCCTTGGTGGTCGGCACCACGGCGGTGACATTGCCCGCCTGCGTCAACCGCGTGACCTTCCCGCTCGCGGCATCGGCCGACCACACCGGGTTCTCTTGCGTATCCTGCGCGGTGACCATGATGCGCTTGCTGTCAGGGGTCCACGCGATCGATTCGACCGAGCGGTCCCAGCCGCCGGTCAGCGTACGGACCGCGCCGGTCTGAAGGTCGCGGACCATCAGCGTCAGCTTGTCGGCCTCATAGGTCGGGCGCGCCATCGCGGCCCAGGCGAGCCAGCGGCCATCGGGCGACACGCTCGGAAAATTATCGGTCGCGTCATTCGCATCGGTCAGGTTGGTCGGTGCGGCCGATCCGTCGGCAGGCACCGAAAAGATGTCGAGGTTGGTCGAGGTCGATTCGATCCGCCCCGCCTCGCGCAGTGCGAAATAGACGGTGCGGCCATCGCGGCTCCACGCCACTTCCTCGCCGCCGCCGAACGGCTTCGACGGGGTATCGCCGATCAGTGCGCCGGTGATCGCGACGCCGTCGCCCGGGGCGCCATCGGCGCCGAGCGGCAGGACGAACAGCTGCGATCGATTGCCGTCGGCCCAAGTGTCCCAGTGCCGCACGAACAGCTGATCATAGGTCCGCGCCGAGCCGGCGTCGGGGTTCTTCTTCTCCATCGCCGGCGCCAGGCTCGGCGCACCCGGCTTGCGATCGGCCCAGATCAGGATCTTGTCAGCCGTAGGTGCGACCTTGAACCCGCCGAAACCGCCCTGGAACCCGGTCAGCTTGCGCGGGGCTCCCCCGGCGAGCGAGATCGCCCAGACGGCGTCGTCGCCGCCCTTGTCGGATTGGAAATAGACGGTGTCGCCGACGATCTGCGGGCTGGCTTCGTTGACATCGGCCTCTGCCGCCAGCTTCTCCGGCGTCGCCCCCTTGCGGGTCAGGTCGAGCCGCCAGAGGTCGAAGCGGCCGCGGTTGGCGGCAAGGTCGGTTTCGCGCTGCTGCCAGACCAGCCAGCGGCCGTCTTTCGACACCGCGGGCGACGATACGCGCGACAGCAGGGTCACGTCGTCGATGGTCAGTTGGCGGGCGTTCGCCGAGGACGAGACGGCGGTGGAGAGCAGCACCGTGGCTGCGAGCAGGATGTGCTTCATGGGCGGCAGGTGTACTCCAGCCGCTGCGTCAGACAACCCCGTTCGGCCCCTCCAGCAACGTCCGGATCCGCTGGGCGAGCTCGGCACGGCGATAGGGTTTGCGCACCAGATCGAACGCCGCGCTTTCGGCATCGAGCGCGCGGTCAGAATAGCCGGTCGTCAGCAGGATCGGCATCGCCGGCATGCGGCGGCGCACTTCTTTCGCCAGTTCGACGCCGTTGATCCCGCCGGGCATGACGATGTCGGTGAAGATCAGGCGGAAATTGCTGTCGTGGTCGAGCAGGTCGATCGCCTTGCTCGCGCTCGGACATTGGACGACGTCATAGCCCAGATCCTCCAGAATCGCGCGGCCCAGTTGCGCGATCTCTTCCTGATCCTCGACCATCAGGATGCGTTCACCCTGCCCGCGGGTCTGGTTGGTCTGCAATTTCTCGGGCTCGACGATGCCACGGGCACGAGGGAAGAACATCGCCACGCGGGCGCCCTGCCCCTCGACATTCTCGGCCAGCACGCCGCCACCCGATTGCCGCACGAAGCCATAGACCATCGACAGGCCGAGGCCGGTGCCCTTGCCGACTTCCTTGGTCGAGAAGAACGGGTCGAAGACCCGGTCGATCTGGCTCCGGTCGAAGCCCCTGCCGGTGTCGGTAACCGCAAGTCGGATATATTCGCCTGGTTCCAGACCGGGCGCCAACGGCCGGTCGGCGCTCGAGATGACGTTATCGGTTTCGATCGTCACTTCGCCGACGCCGCCGATCGCGTCACTGGCGTTCGACAGAAGATTGAGCAGCGCCATTTCCGCCTGCACCGGGTCGACGCGGCAGTTCCACAGCTCGTCCTGGAAGTGGCGCCGGATGGACACACCGTCCGCCACGTTGCGTTCGATGATCGCGCCAAAATCGGTGATCAGCGTGTTGAGATTGAGCAGCCGGTCGCG
>DASTEN010000108.1:0-2389 GCA_035709645.1 Sphingomonas sp. | reverse complement strand
CCGTCGCCGATGTCAGCGAGGACGAAGTGACCGTCGTACTCGACGATTTCGTCGACAAGGCGCGCGAGCGGACGACCGTGGGCTTCGATCCGCGCCCGCATATCGAGCAGGTGATGAACAAGGCGCTGGGTGCCGACAAGGCCGGCAGCGTGCTGGCCAAGATCACCCCGGTCGAAACCGCGTGCCAGATCGAATTGCTCGACTGGATGGATCCGGCCGAGATCGTCGGGCTGATCAAGGACGAACATCCGCAGATCGCCGCCGTGCTGCTCGCCAATCTCGACTCCGCCGTCGCGGCACAGGTGCTGGAAGGGCTGCCCGAGGCGGCACAGCCGCAGATCCTGCACCGCATCGCCAAGCTGGGACCGATCACGCCCGAGGCGATCGAGACGCTGAAGTCGATGCTGTCGCGCCGTTCGACCGGGCGTTCGGGCGGTACCGGGGTGCAGCTGGGCGGGACCAAGGACGCCGCCAAGATCCTGTCGTCGGGACGCAAGGCGACCGAAAACCGGGTCATGCCGAAACTGGCCAAGATCGACCGCGACGTGGCGCGCGCGATCGAGGACCAGTTGTTCGTGTTCGACAACCTGCTGGAGATGGACGACAAGAATCTGGGCGTGCTGATCCGCAACGTCGACAGCGACCTGCTGGTGCGTGCGCTGAAGGGCGTCGACGAGACCGGCCGCAACCGGTTCCTGGGATGCATGTCGGCGCGCGCCGCCGACGGTATTCGCGACGAGATCGAGGCGCGCGGCCCGATGAAGCTGGCCGAAGTTCTGGATGCGCAGAAGGGCGTCATCACCGTCGCCCGCCAGCTGGCCAAGGACGGCACGATCATGATGGGCGGCGGGGACGACGATTATGTTTGAGAGCGCCGCCCCCCGCGGCGGTGGCGACTTCGTCGCCGGCTTCGCCAGCCGCCATGTCGCCGCCGCCGATATCCTCGCTCGCGCCTTCGGTGCGCCCGATCCGTTCGCCGAGACCGGCGTCGTGCCGGTTCGTCCCGCCGATTTCGGCACGGCCGCCGGCGCACCGGCCGGTGGCGACATGCCGAGCGGCCCCAAGCATTTCCGGCCGGCCGATCCCGACCATAACCCGACCGAGGGCTGGGATCCGTTCTGCGCCAGCGCCGACGATCTGGTCGTCACGACGCTGGACCCCGTCGCTGAGGCGCATGCCGCCGGCTATGCCGAGGGTCTGGCCGCCGCAGCCGCCGCCAGCCAGTCCGATCAGGCGCGCGATCAGGCGCTGCTCGCCCGGCTGGCCGAAGCGCTGGGCACCGCGACGCATATCGACCGTGAGGCGATGGCCGAGCGGCTGCGCCAGACGGTGCTGACGCTGGTCCGGCAGATCGTCGGCGAAGTCGGCGTGTCGGCCAATCATCTGGCCGAACGGATCGACGCCGCCGCCGAATTGCTGGCCGACAGTGCCGAGTCTGCCATCCTGCGGATGCACGAAACCGACATTCCGCTGGTCGAGGGCAAGCTGCCCAAGGCCGTCTTTCCGGTCGCCGATCCGGCGGTCGAACGCGGCGGCTTCGTGCTCGAATCGGCGTCGACCGTCGTCGAGGACGGCCCGTCGCTGTGGCTGGAGCAACTGGGCGCCGCCATCGAAACCGTACCGGTGCCCCTGTCATGCTGAACCGCTTTACCGACGATTATCTGGGTGCCCTCGCCCCGACCGGATTCCGTCCGCGCGCACGCGTCGCCGGACGGCTGTCATCCTATGACGGGCTGTTGATGGAAGCGGTCGGGCTGTCGCTGCCGGTCGGGACCGTGTGCCAGGTCGGTACCGGCGATGGCGGCCATATCGAGGCGGAGGCGATCGGCTTTCGCAACGGCAAGACACTGATGATGAACCTGGGCGGTCCCGCCCCGCTGCTGCCGGGTGCGCTGGTGCGGCCGGGCGACAAGCCGGGCGAGGCCGAGGTCGGTGAGGCGATGCTGGGCCGGGTGGTCGATGGCGCGGGCAAGCCGATCGACGGCAAGGGACCGATCCGGGGGGCGGGCCGCTGGCCGCTGGCCGGGCGCATCCAGTCGCCGCTCGACCGCGGGCGCGTGCTGGAGCCGATGGATGTCGGGGTGCGCGCGATCAACGGGCTGCTGACGATCGGTCAGGGCCAGCGCGTCGGCATCATGGCGGGTTCGGGCGTCGGCAAGTCGGTGCTGCTGGGCATGATGGTCCGCGCCGCGAAGGCCGATGTGATCGTCGTCGGCCTGATCGGCGAGCGCAGCCGCGAAGTGTCGGACTTCCTCGAAACCAAGCTGAAGGGTGATGCGCGGGCGCGGTCGGTCGTGGTCGCGGTGCCGGCCAACCATTCGCCGGTGCTGCGTATCCGTGGCGCATTGCGGGCGACCGCGATTGCCGAGGCGTTTCGCGAACAGGGCAA
>DASTEN010000107.1:0-10518 GCA_035709645.1 Sphingomonas sp. | reverse complement strand
CCGCTGGCGATCGCCGACAGCGCGGATTTCGTCGCCCGCGGCGCCCATGAACGCGCCTTCATCACGCTGGCGCTGGCGGCGGCGGGCGTGGCGTTGCGGCGCAGGACCACGCTCCACCGCACCGGTCTCGCACTCGTCGCGCTGGCGGTCGCCCGGTTCGTCTGGTTCGACCTGCTGGTGCTGACGCCGGTGCTGGTCCCGCAGAGCGTCGGGGCGATCCCGCTCGTCAACACCGCCGTCCTGCTGCCCGCGCTGCTCGCGCTCGCCGCCCGCGCTCTGGGCTGGCGTAAGGCGATGCTCGCCCTGACGCTCGTCGCGGTCGTCGCCGCCGTGCGGCAGGTCACCCACGGCGCGCTGCTGACCGGACCGCTCGGCAGTGGCGAAACCTGGCTGTATTCCGCCGCCCTGCTGGCCCTTGCGATCGTCTGGCTGTGGCGCGGTCTAGCGCGCCATGACCGCACGACCCGCATCGCCGCACTGGCGCTGCTGACCGCCGCCACCATCAAGGTCTTCCTAGTCGACGTCGCCGCGCTCGGCGGCCTGCTGCGCATCCTGAGCTTCCTCGGCCTCGGCCTAGCGCTCATCGGCATCGGCTGGACCTACAACCGCGTCATCGCCAATCCTCATTCCAGCCGATAGTGATCCGCCAGCCGGTCGAGCGCCAGGCCCAGCACCAGCTTTCCCGCGCGCGCCGGCCAGCCGAGCCCCTTCTCGGCCGCGGCCAGCCCTTCGTTGGCGCAGACGACCCGCCACAGCACGTCGCGCAGGCCCGGGCCGACTGCCGCGGTCGCCGCATCGAACCGCCGCTTCGCCGCGAGCTGTGACAGCGTGGGGTCGAGCGTCTCGCCCCCGCCCCCGCCGCGCGGGCTCGCGTCCCACCGCATCGTGACGCGCGGCGCGAGCGATGCCGTTTCGAAGTCCCCGCGCAACCGCTCCCCCGCCTCGGATTGCCGCGCATCGACATGTCCGCGCGATCGCAGCCACGCCAGCGCAGACTCGCGAAGGTTGACCGTGACGCTGCGGCCACCGCGCACCGCCGCGTCCGCCTGCACCCGCCCGTCCGCAAAGTGCCTCTCGACCAGTTCCCGCATGCCCGCCTCCTTCGATTCGTTCGACGGGTTGCCACAGAGGCATGTTTGTAGGAAAGTGTTTTTTACCAGATAGGTTGTAGAGGATCACCGATGATCACCGCCATCCGCGAAGTGCGCCGTGCCAAGAACATGACGCTGGACGATGTCGCGCGGGCCTGCGTGCCGCCGACGACCGCACAGACGATCGGCCGGCTGGAAACGGGTACGCGCACCGTCTCGGTCGGTTGGCTGAACCGCATCGCCGCCGCACTGGGCGTCACCGCCAGCGACCTGGTCACTCTGCCCGATCGCCCGGACGTGGCGGTCGCCGCGCTGCTGGGCCCCGACGGCGCCAGCGCGCCCAAAAAGCCCGCGACGATCGCCGCCCCCGTCCCCGCCGGATCGATGGTCGCAGTCCGCGTCACCGGCGCGGTCGGCGATTACCGCACCGGCGATGAGATCTGGTGCGACCGCCTGGCGCCTGACGCCTTTTCCCGCGCGCTGAACCGCGACGTGCTGGTGCCCCGCCCCGCCGGCCGCTATCTGTTCGCCCGGCTGATCGGCCGCGACGGCGACAAGCTGCACCTGCTGCCCCTGGGGGCGGGCACCCGGCAACAGGTCGTTACCGATCCGCCGTGGATCGCCACCGCCGTTACTCTGGTCCGGACACTCTGATGCGAATTCTGATCCTCCTCACCGCCGCCCTGGCCGCGGCCCCGGCAACCGCCCAGACGCTGAAGGTCATGACCTTCAACGTCCGCCTGCCGATAGACTCCGACGGCGCCAACCGGTGGGACGCCCGACGCGACATCGCCGCCCGCGTCGTCGCCCGTAGCCGGGCAGAGGTCGTCGGGACGCAGGAGTTGTTCCAGCGCCAGGGCGACGATCTGGTCGCACGCCTGCCCGGCTACACATGGTTCGGCATCGACCGCCGCGGCGGACATGCCGACGAACATATGGGCGTGCTCTATGACACGCGCCGCCTGCGGCTGGTCGAACAGGGCCAGTTCTGGCTGTCGGACACGCCCGACGTGGCGGGATCAATCAGCTGGGGCCATCCCTTTCCGCGGATGGCGACGTGGGGCGTCTTCGAGCGCAAGCGCGACAAGCGCCGTTTCCGCCTGCTCAACACGCACTTCCCCTATCGCGCCGAGGACGAAGCCGCGCGCGAAAAGGCGGCACGGCTGATCCTGGCGAAGCTCGACACGCTGCCCGGTGCCGATCTGCCGACGGTACTGACCGGCGACTTCAACACGGTTCCCGAAAGCGCGACCCACGCCGCGCTTCGCACCCGGCTAAGCGATGCATGGACGACAGCGAAGCGGCGCAGCGGGCCGGAGAGGACCTTCCATGGCTTCAAGGGCACGCCCGATCGGCGGATCGACTGGATTTTCACGCGGGGGTTCACGGCGACGCGGGTGCAGACGCTGACCGACCACCAGGGCGCGGTGTGGGCGTCCGACCATTTCCCGGTGGTCGCCGACCTGCGATTTGATAAATAGTCTTACCTATCTACCGTCATCCCCGCGACGGCGGGGATCGATAGTCGCCGAATGCCGTGAGGCTCACCAAGGTCAGCCAGAACCGATCCCCGCCGTCGCGAGGATGACGGCGGAGGGGTTCGCTCACGCCTGATCGTACTCCCACGCAGGCGGAAGCCCAGGGTTTCAAGCGGAACCGCCCGTCGCGCTGGGTCCCCGCTTGCGCGGAAGCACGGATGATTATTCCGCCAGCGTGAACTTCACCCCCGTCGGAAGATCCGACGTGCCCCCGACGAACAGCTCGAACTCGCCGGGCTCCGCGCCCCAGCTCATGTCCTGGCGATAGAATGCCAGGTCCTTGTCGCTGATCCGGAACGTGACGCGGCGGCTCTCGCCCGGCTTCAGCACGATCTTCTGGAACCCCTTCAGCTCCTTCACCGGCCGCGTCACCGACCCCACCAGGTCGCGCGTGTAGAGCTGGACGATCTCGGTCCCGCCGCGCTTGCCGCTGTTGGTCAGCGTCACGCTGGCGGTCAGCGTTTCGCCGGGACGGATCGACGGCTTGTCGATCGTCACCGGCGAATAGGTGAACCGGGTGTAGCTGAGCCCATGGCCGAACGGCCACTGCGGGCTGTTGGGTGAATCGAGATAGCGCGACAGATATTTCTGCCCCTGCTTCGCCGCCGTGTACGGACGGCCGGTGTTCTTCATCGAATAGAAGATCGGCACCTGCCCGACCGAGCGCGGGAAGGTCATCGGCAGCTTTCCGCTGGGATTGTAGTCCCCGAACAGCACGTCTGCGACCGCGGTGCCCGCCATTGTGCCGGGATACCACGCCTCAAGGATCGCATCGACATTGTCCGCCGCCCAGGGGATCGTGTTCGGCCGGCCCGACAGCAGCACCAGCACGATAGGCTTGCCCAGCGTCTTCAGTTCCTTCAGCAACGCCTCCTGGTTGCCCGGCAAATTCAGGTCGGTGCGGCTGGCCGCCTCGCCGGTCATGTCCCAATATTCGCCCATCGCCGCGACGATCACGTCGGCACCCCTTGCCGCCGCCATCGCCTCGGCAAAGCCATCGGTCTTGCCCGCGTCGGCGAACTGGTAGCTCGCACCCTTGGCGTAGGTGACGGTCACGCCCTTGCCCGCACGGGCGCGGATGCCCTCCAGCAGCGAAACGGGCCGCGTGCGGCTGCCCTGACCGGCCCAACTGCCGATCATGTCGGCCTTGCTGTCGGCCAGCGGCCCGACCAGCGCGATCGTCTTGGCGGATGCGGCCAGCGGCAACACGTCGCCCTGGTTCTTCAGCAGCACCATCGACTTGCGCGCGACGTCGCGTGCGGCCTCCAGGAAAGCGGGCGTCATCACGTTCGCCTTCTCGCGCTTCGCATCGCTGTACTTGTACGGATCCTGGAACAGGCCCAGCCGGTACTTCATCTCCAGCACGCGACGGACGGCGTCGTCGATCGTCGCCTGGCTGACCTTGCCCTCGGCCACCGACTTGGCGAGGTGGTTGAGATACACCGCGCCCTGCATGTCCATGTCGACGCCGGCGTTGATCGCCTGTTCGCCGGCCTGTTTCTCGTCCTTCGAGAAACCGTGCGGGACCATCTCGTTGATCGACGTATAGTCGGTGACGACGAAGCCCTTGAAGCCCCATTCGCGGCGCAGCACGTCGCTCAGCAGGAATGTGCTGCCGGACGCCGGCACGCCGTCCAGTTCGTTGAAGCTGGTCATGACGGTCGCCGCGCCGGCATCGACCGCGGCCTTGTACGGCGGCAGATAGGTTTCGCGCAGCTCCCGCATCGACATATCGACGGTCGAATAGTCACGCCCGGCCTGCGGCGCGCCGTAGGCGGCGAAATGCTTGACGGTCGCCAGCAGCGAATCGGTATCGCCGATCTTCTTTCCCTGGAAACCCTTCACCCGCGCTTCGGCGATCCGGCTGCCCAGATAGGTGTCCTCGCCCGCACCCTCCGACACGCGTCCCCAACGCGGGTCGCGGCTGATGTCGACCATCGGCGCGTAGGTCCAGTGGAGCCCTTCGGCCGCGCCTTCGGTCGCGGAGATGCGCGCTGACTTTTCGATCGCCTCCATGTCCCAGGATGCGGCTTCACCGAGCGAGATCGGGAACATCGTACGATGGCCGTGGATCACGTCGTAACCGAACAGCAGCGGAATCTTCAGCCGCGTGGTTTCCACCGCCAGCCGCTGCAGCTCGCGCGTGTAGGCGACCGAATGCGCGTTGAAGATCGCCCCGACCTTCCCCGCCGCGATGTCCTCCTTATACCCCGCCCGCAGCGTCGGGCCCGTCGACACCCAGTCGCTGGTCAGCAGCGTCAGCTGGCCGATCTTTTCCTCCAGCGTCATCTGCGCGATCAACCGGTCGACGAAGGCGCACATTTCCGGCCGGTCGCCCCACACCGCCGGCGTCGGGCCGGCGGGCGTTTCGACCGGCGGGGCGGCGCTGGTGCCGCCCGGCATGGCCACGTCGCGCGCGGCCAGCGGCGCACCGGCGATCAGGCTCGCCCCCAGCAACAGTCGTACGGCGCGGCGGGTGGTGATCAACATGGCTCTCCCTGAAATCGTCATCTGCTTCCCATGATCCGCGGGCATCCCAGCTACGAAAGCCAGCGACTGTGACCAAATTGCCTCTTGACGACAGACCGCCTGCGGAACGAATAGGGATGATGTAACCGTTTCCAAATCCGGTGACAAGGAAGCAGGGGAGGATTTGATTTGATGGCTAAGGGATTTAGTGCGGGCACGGCCCGCCGTTCGCACATGGCACTGGCAAGCGCGCTGATGCTCGGCACCGCGCTGTCGGCGTTCGCGGTGGCGACGCCGGCCGCGGCGCAGGTCGACAACGCCTCGCTGCGCGGCCGCATCACCGCGCCGGCCGGCGGCGCCCCGACCGAGGTCGTCGCGATCGAGGTCAACACCGGCTATCGCCGCACCGCGACGGTCGCGTCGGACGGCACCTACAACTTCCCCGCGCTGCGCAACGGCAGCTATCGCCTCGAAGTGACGACGCCGACCGGCACGCGGTCGACCGACACCTTCACGCTGACCGTCGGCCAGGCCGCGGTGTTCGATTTCGACCTGACGCCGGCTGCCGGCACCCCGACGCCGGACGCCACCGGCGCCGAAACGGCATCGAGCGCGGGCGACATCATCGTCACCGGCAGCCGCATCCAGACGATGCAGGGCGGCGAAGTCGGCACCACGATCACCCAGCGCCTGATCCAGCAGCTGCCGCAGATCAACCGCAACTTCCTTGCCTTCGCCGACCTGGCGCCGGGCGTGCAGTTCATCACCAACGGCTCGGACCAGTCGCGCCTGCAGGGCGGCGCGCAGACGTCGAACACCGTCAACATCTTCATCGATGGCATCGGGCAGAAGGACTATGTCCTGAAGAACGGCATCACCGGCCAGGATTCGACCCAGGGCAACCCCTTCCCGCAGCTCGCGATCGGCGAGTACAAGGTCATCAGCTCGAATTATAAGGCGGAATTCGACCAGGTCAGCTCGGTCGCGATCACCGCCGTCACCAAATCGGGCACGAACCGGTTCGAGGCGCAGGGCTTCGTCGACTACACGGACCAGGACTTCCGCGACGCTCGCCCGATCGAACTCTTCCCGGCCAATGCGGTCAAGGTGCGTAGCCGCGACATTCAGTTCGGCGGCGCTCTGGGTGGTCCGATCGTCAAGGACCTGCTGCACTTCTTCGTGACCTATGAAGGCAAGCGCCGCATCACGCCGCGCGACATCGTCATCCCGGCGACGCTGTCGGGCGCCAGCAGCCTGATCCCGGCGAACCTCGCCGCCAACTACGGCACGGCGAACGAAACCTTCAACGAGAACCTGTATTTCGGAAAGCTCAACTTCTCGCCCACCCAGAACGACCTGTTCGAGCTGTCGGGCAAGTATCGCGACGAGGACGGCGAACAGTTCAACGGCGGCATCACCGCGTTCGAAACGCGCACGATCGCCAGCGTCAAGGAAAAGCGCGGGACGTTCCGCTGGCAGCACAGCGAAGATTCGTGGATCAACGACTTCAAGGTCGCCTATGAAGATGTGAAGTGGAACCCGCGCCCGTTCAACATTGCCCTTCGCAATGTCTATCGCGTGCGTATTCCCAGCACGGCCAATGCCAACAACTTCGTCGACGGCAATGTTCTGGAAACTGGCGGCAGCACCAACTATCAGGACAAGGGGCAGAAGGGCTGGCAGATCTCGAACGACTTCACCTATACTGGCCTGGCAGGGCATGCCTTCAAGGTCGGCGCCAAGGCGAAGTGGGTCACGCTCAGCACGCTCGAACTGAACGGCTTCAACCCGACGGTATCGTACTTCACCCCGCTCGGTGCGACCACGCTGAACACGACGGTGCCGTTCCGCCTGAGCTTCCAGTCGCTCGCCGGCGGGTTTACCGATCGCCAGATCCGCTCGAAGAACTTCCAGTTCGGCATCTACGCGCAGGACGATTGGGACGTCACCGATCGGCTGACCGTAAACCTCGGCGTGCGCTGGGATTACGAACGGACGCCCGCGTTCCTCAATTACGTCACCCCCGCGGCACAGGTCGCCGCGGTCAGCGCGGCCAATTACCCGAACCTGACGGGCGCCAATTACAATATCGCCGACTACATCTCGACCGGCAACAATCGCAAAGCGTTCAAGGGCGCGTTCCAGCCCCGCCTCGGCTTCAGCTACACGCTGGACGACGCGGATCGCTTCACGATCTTCGGCGGTTACGGCCGGTCCTATGACCGAACCCAATTCGACTTTATCCAGCAAGAATTGGCTCAGGGTTCCGGCGCAAGCCGTACATTCAACTTCTTGAACAGCGGACTTCCGGCCGGCGAACAATGTACGGTAAGCGCGACCTGTATTGCGTTCAACTCGGCATATCTTACGCAGGCCGGACGCGATGCTTTGATTGCAAGCCTTCCGGCTGGCGCTGGTCGAGAGCTGCGCTTTATCAAGAACGATCTGCGCATGCCCTATTCGGACCAGTTCAGCCTTGGTCTGCGCGGCCGGTTCAACATGGTGGAGGCTGAGGTCGGCTATTCGCACGTCTTGAGCCGCGACGGGTTCGTCTATCTGCTCGGCAACCGCCGTCCGGGTGGCCTGTTCTTCCCTGCCACTGGTTCGCCGGATTCGCCGTTCGGCAATCCGCCGTCGCCGTTCGGGTCGATCATCATCGGCGATCAGGGCCTCGCGACCAACGCCGACACCGCCTATGCCAAGCTCGTGAAGCGCTACACCGCGTCGTCGCCGTGGAGCATCGACGCGACGTACACCTACACCGAAGCGACGGAAAACCGGCAGTTCGGCGAGGTCTTCAGCCTCGATTACTCGCGGATCGAGGAATATCCGTTCCGTCGTTCGGCCGGCGTGCGCAGCCACCGCTTCGTCATGGCCGGCACCGCCGACATGCCGTTCGGCCTCGTCATCTCGGGCAAGTTCCAGATCTCTTCGCCCGTTTGGCTCAAGTCGTTCCTGTCGACGCCCGGCACGACTGGACCGGGTACCAAGGACGTGATCGCGATCGAGGGCGCCGGCAACGGCGACCGTTGGGGCTATCGCCAGATGGACCTGTCGCTGCAGAAGAATATCGGCATGAACTTCCTGCGCGAAGGCACGCAGATCTGGGTCCGCGCCGACGTCATCAACCTGTTCAATGACCGCAATTACAACGGCTTCAACGCGGTCACGGGCCTGCGGGACTACAACAACCTGAGCATCGACGGCCCGCCGCGCACCGTGAAGGTGTCGACCGGCTTCAACTTCTAAGCGTTCCTCCCCTCCCCGCGCGACGTTCAGGCGTTGCGCGGGGGCTTTTACATCCGGAGACGGTCATGTTCGTGCGTACCGCAGCCGCCGCCCTCGCCCTGCTGACCGGCGCCTGCGCCACGCCCCCTCCGCCCTCGGCCCCGACGCCCGCCCCTGCCTGGCGCGCCACGCCCGAACAGGCCGCCTTCGTCGATGACCTGTCGCAGCGGACCTTTCGCTATTTCTGGGACACCACCGATCCGCGCACCTGTCTGGCGCCCGATCGCTGGCCGTCCGCGCCCTTCTCCTCGGTCGCCGCGATCGGCTTCGCGCTGACCGCCTACGGCATCGGCGCCGAGCGTGGCTGGGTTTCGCGCGAGGACGCCGCCAAACGCACCGCCGATTGCCTCGATTTCCTCTACGCCCTGCCGCAAGGGCCCGAAGCCGCCGGTGTCGCCGGACACAAGGGCTTCTTCTACCACTTCCTCGATTTCGAGCGCGGCCATCGCTATCGCACGGTCGAGCTGTCCAGCGTCGACACCACGTTGATGCTGGGCGGCGTGCTGTTCGCGCAGAGCTCTTTCGATCGCCAGGATGCGGACGAACGCCGCATCCGCGACCTGGCGGAGAGGCTCTACACCCGCGTCGACTGGACGTTCATGCAGCGCGGCCCCGGCGACCCGCCCGCCACCAACCTGCCCGGCTCCAGGGGCCTGTCGATGGGCTGGCGGCCCGAACGCGGCTACGAATCGCACGACTGGGTCGGCTATAACGAAGGCATGCTGGTCTACATCCTCGCGCTCGGGTCGCCGACGCATGCCGTCGGCAAGGACGCCTGGGACCAGGGGTGGGCGAAGAAGCTGCCCGAGGACTGGCGCGAGTATATGGGCCAGTCCTATCTGACCTTCGAACCACTGTTCGGCCACCAGTACAGCCACGTCTGGGTCGACTTCCGCGGCATCACCGAGCCGTTCATCGCGTCGAAGGGCATCGATTATTTCGAGAACAGCCGGCGCGCGACGCTGGCGCAGCAGGAATACGGCCGCCGCAATCCGAACGACTGGGTCGGGTACGGCGAATATATGTGGGGCTGGACCGCCTCCGACGGCCCGGAAGGGTCGAGCGGCAAGCGTGTCGTCAACGGCCGCCCCCGCACGTTCCAGACCTATTCGGCGCGCGGTGTCAGCCCGACGGTGGTGCGCGACGACGGTACGTTGGTGCCGACCGCACCGGGCGGGTCGATCCCCTTCGCACCGGAAGCGACCATCCCAACGCTGATGGCGATGAAGGACCGCTATCCGCGCGTCTGGGATCGCTATGGCTTCCGCGACGCATTCAACCCCAGCTTCACCTTCACCGATCCGCCGAGCCGGTCGGGGACGGTCGATCCGAAAAACGGCTGGGTAGCGAACGACTATCTCGGCATCGACCAGGGACCGATTCTGGCGATGGCGGAGAACTGGCGCAGCGGGTTGGTGTGGAAGACGATGCGCAAGAACCCGCACATCCGCCGCGGACTGACGCGGATCGGCTTTTCGGGCGGGTGGCTAAGTCGAAAATAGTATCGTGCTCCCGCCTGCGCGGGAGCGCGAAAATCGTCAGTCGTTCAGCACTGCCCCGTTCGTCGCGATGACCTGCGTGTAGAGCTTCGCGCTGTCCTTTGGCGTGCGTTCCTGCGTCGCGAAGTTGACGTGGACCATCCCGAACCGCTTCGAGTAGCCGAGCGACCATTCGAGATTGTCGAACAGCGACCACAGCATATAGCCGCGCACGTCGACACCGGCGGCGATGGCGTCGCTGACCGCCGCCCAATGCTTCTTCAGATACGATATGCGCAGCGGATCGTGGATCGCCCCGTCCTCCGCCTGCGGCGGGTCGTAGAAGGCGGCGCCATTCTCGGTGATATAGAGGGGCAGGTCGCCGTAGCGATCCTTGAACCAAAGCAGCAGGTCGGTCAGCCCCTTCGGATACACCTCCCACCCCGTCTCGGTATAGGTCGCATCCTGCTTTACGGGCGCGGTCCGCAGCAGGAAACCGTCACCCGCGGTCACGACGTTGCGGGTGTAATAGTTGATACCGACGAAATCGAGCGGCTGGTGGATAAGGTGCAGGTCCCCCGCCGGCCAAGTCGGCCACGCTTCGCCGAAGATCTCCCGCATTTCGTCCGGGTAACGGCCGAGCATCGCCGGATC
>DASTEN010000106.1:0-4814 GCA_035709645.1 Sphingomonas sp. | reverse complement strand
CTCGGCGGGCTTGCCGACCAGGCTGAGAGAGACACCGAAGAGGATCGCGACGAACAGTGTCTGCAGGATCGATCCGTCGGTCAACGCCGATGGAATCGTCGTCGGGATGATGTCGAGCAGGAAGCCGATCAGCGATGTTTCTTCGGCCTTGTGCGCGTAATCGGCGATCGCCTTGCCATCCAGCGTCGCCGGATCGACGTTCATCCCCGCACCCGGTTGGACGACGTTGGCGACGATCAGGCCGACGATCAGCGCCAGTGTCGAGAAGAACAGGAAATAGGCAAAGGCCTTGCCTGCGACACGGCCGACTGCGGTCAGTTCACGCATGCCGGCAATACCGGTGACGACCGTCAGGAAGATAACGGGCGCGATCACCATCTTGACCAGCTTGATGAACCCGTCCCCGAGCGGCTTCAGCGCGGCGCCGGTGTCCGGCCAGACCGCACCGATAGTGACGCCGAGCGCGATGGCGACCAGCACCTGGACGTAGAGATGGCGGTAGAAGGGGACCTTGCGGAGCGCTTCGGCATCCGGCGAACGGTCTGGTATCGCAATCATACACCCTCTCAACTGTCTGCTGCCGTCGCACCGCGGCTGTGATCAGACTGTATCGTGCGCTCGAACGGCTGACCAAGCAGACCGTACAATGGTCCTATCGTATTGAAATAAGCGCTATTTTTGTCTGCTCGAGCAATTCCCGGCAGTGGGTCGCTGAATAAAGGCGGGTGCGAATTTCCAATTTTGTGCGACAATCCGCACAGATGATGAGTCGCTTCGCCCCCAGTCGCCGGATGCTGCTGTCCGCTCTGGCGATTGCCGTGCTGATCGTCTCGACGCTGGCCGGGGATCGCTGGTCGCGCGGGCAAGCCACGCGGGTCGCCGATGCGGCGGCGCTGGCAGCGGCCCGGTCGCATGCGATCCTGCTGGCGAGCGAACTGCAGAAATTCCGGCTGCTGCCCCTGGTGCTCGTCGAATTTCCCGACGTACGGGCAGCGCTGACGGACTCGTCGGCCGCCAGCGCGCGGCTCGATGCCCGGCTGGAACAGCTTGCGGCGCGTACCGATGCGGCCAACCTGTATGTCATCGATGCGCAAGGCCGCACGGTGGCGGCGAGCAACTATCGCACACCGACGAGCTTCGTCGGACAGAACTACAGCTTCCGTCCATACTTCCGCGATGCGATGCGCCGCGGCGCTTCCGAACTGTTTGCGCTGGGGACCGTCAGCGGGCGTCCGGGCCTGTATCTCGCGCGCCGCGTCGACGAGGGCAACCGCGCGCTGGGCGTCGTGGTCGTGAAGGTCGAATTCGATGCCGTCGAGGCCGCATGGGCGCGCTCGCCGGGGACGAGTTTCGTGGTCGGTGCCCAGAACGTCGTGCTGATCACCAGTCGGGCGGACTGGCGGTTCCGATCGATTGGTCCCGTCGCCCCGTCGGTCGCGGCGGCCACGCGGCGCACGTTGCAGTTCGGCGCTGCCGCTCCCGTACCCGCTCCGCTGATCGTGACCGGGCGGAGTGCAGAGGCCGGCGCGGACGTCTACCGGATCGGCGTGGTGCCCGCACCGATCGCCGGAGCGCGCCTGATCCACCTGACCCCGGTTGCGCCTGCACTGAAATCGGCGCGCACGATCGCGTTGTTATGGGGATTGGCCGGCCTGCTCGCTGCCGGAACTTTCGGCGCGATCTCCATCCGGGCGACGGAGCGGCGACGCCTCCAGCGCGAGGCGCACGCACGTCTGGAACGAGAGGTCGCGACGCGCACTGCCGAACTCCGCGACGCCAACGAACGGCTGCGGATCGAATCCGACCAGCGGCTCGACACCGATCGGCGCTATCGCTCCGCGCGCGAGGAGCTGGCGCAGGCCAATCGGCTGGGCACGCTGGGCCAGATCACCGCGGGCGTCGCGCACGAAATCAATCAGCCGGTCGCGGCGATCCGCACTTTCGCCGAAAACAGCGTCAAGCTGATCGAGCGGGGATCGGACGAAGCGGCGCGCGAAAATCTGTCCCGGATCGTCGGGCTTGCCGACCGGATCGGCACCATCACCGCGGAGCTTCGCGGGTTTGCGCGCAAACGCACGCCAGCTGGCAGCACCGCGAGCGTCGACGACATTTTGGACGGCATTCTGATCCTGATCGGCGAGCGCGCCCGGGGACGGATCGCGATCGACGCCGATGCCGCGACCCGCGGCGCCCGGCTGGACGGGGACCGGATCCGGATCGAACAGATCCTCATCAACCTGATCCAGAACGCGCTGGACGCGATCGACGACGCCGGACGCGTGACCGTCACAGCACAGCGCAACGACCGGCGGGTGTCGATCATCGTCGGCGATACCGGTCCGGGCGTCGCGCACGATATCCGCGCCGCGCTCTTCACTCCCTTTACCTCCGGCAAACCCGCCGGACTGGGCCTGGGGCTTGCCATCGCTCGAGACATCGCACGCGAATTCGGTGGCGATCTGGCGCTGTTGCCCGACACCGTCGGCGCCCGGTTCCTGCTGACGCTGAAGGTGGCGGAATGACGGATGTGATCTTCGTCGAGGATGACGACGCGCTGCGCGTCGCGACGACCCAGGCGCTCGAACTCGCCGGATACGGCGTCGTGGCGTTTACCGAGGCCCGGTCCGCCCTCGCCGCGATTCCGGCGGATTTCGGCGGTGCGATCGTATCCGACATCCGGATGCCCGGCATGGACGGTCTCGATTTTCTTGCCGCGGTGCGGGCAGCCGATCCCGACCTGTCGATGATCCTGATCACCGGTCATGGCGATGTCGCAATGGCGGTTTCGGCGTTGCATTCGGGCGCGTTCGATTTTCTGACGAAGCCGTTCGCGGTCGACCATCTGACCGCGAGCATCGATCGCGCCATCGAACGGCGTGCGCTGATCATCGAGAACCGTCGCCTGCGGGCAGAGGCCGAGGCGGCACAGGCCGGCAGTCCGCTGATCGGCGACAGCGCCGCGATCGTGCGCCTGCGCGCGACGATTGCGCAGCTCGCCGCCGCGGACATTGACGTGCTGATCGAAGGCGAAACGGGCACCGGCAAGGAGCTGGTCGCCAGCCTGCTGCACCGGCAGGGCGCGCGGCGCGGCAAGCCGTTCGTCGCGGTCGATTGCGGCGCGCTGACCGAAGGGCTGGCCGAGGTCGAACTGTTCGGCCACGCCGCCGACAGCGTACCCTACACGCGCCTGTCGCGCGAAGGCCAGATAATCGCCGCAAACGGCGGAACGCTGCTGCTGGACGAAATCGACAGCATGCCGCTGTCCCTGCAGGCCCGGCTGCTGCGGGTGATCGAGGAGCGCGAGGTGCAGCCGATCGGCGAAACGCGCCCGGTGGTCGTCGACCTGCGGATCATCGCGACGACCAAGACGGATCTGGCTGCCGCCGTCGCGGCCGGCACGTTTCGCGCCGACCTGTTCTATCGATTGGACACGGTACGCGTGCGCGTGCCGCCGTTGCGGGAGCGGGATGCCGACACGTTCCGCCTGTTCGCTGCCTTCATCGAAGAAGCCAAGGCAGAGCTTGGCCGCCCCGATTTCGCGCTGACCGACGCAGTCAGTCGCCGGTTGCGGGAGCATGATTGGCCCGGCAACGTCCGCGAGCTCCGCAACTTCGCGATCGAAGCCATCCTGGGGCTTGGTCCCGATCCGCAGCGCATCGTAGATGGCGCCGACCTGCCGACGCGCGTGGCCGCATATGAGGCGGACCTGATCGAGAGCGCGTTGCGGCGCCACGAAGGACGCGTGACCGCGGCGCTGGGCGAACTCGCGATTCCCCGCAAGACCTTCTACGATAAGGTCGCGCGCCACGGGATCGATCTGAACGCTTTCCGCCGCTGACCGCGCGCAAGCCCCTGCCCAAAGCCACAGCCAGCTGATATCGACCGGTCGTGACCGAAACGACCCGCCCCTACCCCATGGCTGCCGATCTGTTCGGCGACATCGTCGAAGGTCCGCGGGTCGGCTGGCGAGAACATCTGCCTGGGCTGGCGCTGGTCGCTGCCGCAACGCTTGCGGCGGGGTTCCTGTCCGATCGCTATGGCGCGCCGCTGACGCTGATGGCGCTGCTGATCGGCCTCGCGCTCAACTTCCTGTCCGCCGACAAGCGTCTGCTGCCCGGGTTGGGTTTCGCCTCCCGCGATCTGCTGCGGTGGGGCATCGTGCTGGTCGGGGCGCGGGTCACCTTGGGGCAGATCGCAGACCTCGGCCTCCCGGCACTTCTTGCCATCGTCGGGGTCGTCGCCTGCACCATCGGCCTCGCCGTCGTGCTGGCGAAGCGGTTCGGTTACGATCAGTGGTTCGGCATGCTCGTCGGTGGTGCGGTCGCGATCTGCGGTGCATCGGCGGCGCTGGCGGTGGCGACGACCCTCAGCCAGCGCCGGATCAGCCAGGCACAGCTGACCCTGGTGTTGATCGGTATTTCGGCGATGAGCGCGGCAGCGATGGTCATCTACCCTGTGATCGCCCATGTCGCGGGGTTTTCGGACGGTCGCGCGGGCTTCCTTCTGGGTGGTGCCATCCACGACGTCGCACAGGCGCTGGGAGCAGGATATTCCTACTCGCCCGAAGCGGGCCGGATCGCCACCATCGTCAAGCTGACGCGCGTCGCGCTGCTCGCACCCGTCCTGGCCGTCCTGGCGCTGTTCCTGCCCCGCAGCGAACGCGCTGCAGGCGGGCAAGGCGTGCCGTGGTTCGTCATCGGCTTCTTCGTGGTCGCCGCGATCAACTCGACCGGCGTCCTGCCGCCGGTTGTGGTCCACGGCGCGGAAGTTACGGCGGGCGCCATGCTGGCGTGTGCGGTCGCCGCGACCGCCAT
>DASTEN010000105.1:0-2768 GCA_035709645.1 Sphingomonas sp. | reverse complement strand
TGTCGGTCACCGGCACTTCGGCCAGCGGGCAGCCGTCGTCGCGCCACGTCGGCAGCAGTTCGTCTAGCGCCTTTGGATCGATCACGGCACCCGACAGTATGTGCGCGCCGACCTCGGACCCCTTTTCGAGGACGCAGACCGCCAGTTCCTGGCCGGCGTCGTTCGCCAGCTGTTTCAGGCGGATCGCCGCCGACAACCCCGCGGGGCCTGCACCGACGATGACCACGTCGTAGGGCATCGACTCCCGATCAGCCATGTCCCGTCTCCAATCCTTGTCTCTTTCCGTCGTGCACGCGTTGCCCGTCGCACGGTCAGGGCGGCTTGCCTTTCCTCCGGTTCGAGCAGATTGACGGCCGCGTCAAGACAGCATCCAACGGGCATATCATGGGGGCGGACCAGCATTTCGATTGGGCGGCGAACGCCAGGAGCGTGCTCGACTGGTGGCGCGATGCCGGCGTCGACGTGCTTGTCGACGAAGCGCCGCGCGACTGGCTGGCCAGGACACCCGCCCCGCCTCCGCCGATCGACGCTACGGCAGCGCCTGTCGTTGCGCCAGCGACGCTGCCCGCAACGATCGATGCGTTCCTGGCCTGGCGTACCGGCGACGATGCGCCGGAGGGGGCACGACCCGGTTCCATTGTGGCGGAGGGTGACCCGACAGCGACGACCGCGATCGTCGTCGATTTCGGCGACGATCAGGGTCTGGTCGGTGGGCAGGCCGGTATATTGTTCGACCGAATGCTCGCCGCGATCGGGTCGACGCGCGAATCGGTGTATCTGATCGCCCTTACGACCGTGCGACCGCTGGGCGATCGCATTGCGCCGGAAATGCTCCCGCAGCTGGGCGAGCTCGCCCGCCATCATCTTTCCCTGGCGGCACCGCAGCGGGTGCTGTTGCTCGGCCAAGCGGCGAGCCGTGCGATCGGCGGGACGGATGAAGGGTCCGGGCAACGAAATTTACAGTCGATTAACCTAGACGGAGCAGAAATTTCCGTGGTTTCCAGCCTCCATCCGCGGTTTCTGCTGAAGCAGCCGGCGATGAAGGCGGAGGCGTGGAAGGATCTGCAATTGCTGATGGGGGGGCCGCGTTGATGCGTTCCAGCTTCGTACTTGCCGCGCTTGCCGCCGCCCTGCCGGTCGCGGCGCAGGCCGCCGATCCGGCGACGGCCGGCGATGCCGCCGCCGCTGCCGATACGCGATTTCCTACCGCGTCCGCTGCCCCCAAGGGCGACGGTATTCCCGATCAGCTCGATGGCGAACAGCGATCCGCGTACCGCGCGGTCTTCGCCGCGATCCGGGGCGGCAGATGGACCGATGCGCAGCTTCAGCTCGATGCGATGAAGCCCGGGCCGCTGCACGCCATCGCCCGCGCCGAGATGTTCACGGCCAAGGGATCGCCCAAGGCGGCGCTGGAGCCGTTGCTCGCGCTGCTCGCCGAGGCGCCCGAACTGCCGCAGGCTGGCCAGATCGCCCGCCTGGCCAAGCTGCGCGGCGCCGAGACGTTACCGATGTTGCCCGCCGAACAGCGGCTGATCTGGTACGACGGCGCGCCGAACCGTCAGCGCGCGGCCGCGGTGAAGAGCGATGTCGCCGCGGCCGAGCTTGCCGCGCTGATGCAGCCGCTGATCAAGGACGATCGCGGACCGGAGGCGGAGGCGCTGGTCGAGAGCAAGGCAGCGCTCCTGACGCCGGAGGCGCTGGTCGAATGGCGTCAGCGCGTGGCGTGGATCTATTACGTCGGCGGCGACGATGCCGCGGCCCGGCGTGTCGCCGCACTCGCGCAGAACGGATCGGGCGAATGGGCGGCGCAAGCCGACTGGGTGGCCGGACTCGCATCGTGGCGATCGAAGGATTTCGCGTCGGCATCGGCCAATTTCGGCAATGTCGCCCGCCGTGCCGCCGATGCCGATCTGCGCGCGGCCGGTCTGTACTGGGCCTCGCGCGCCGACATGGCGAGCGGCCGTCCGGATCTGGTCCAGGGGCGGCTCCAGGGCGCTGCACAGTTCAGCGAAACCTTTTACGGCCAGCTTGCGCGTCAGGCGCTGGGCATTTCCGCCCCACTGACCCCGGCCGGCGAAAAGACGACGGCGGAGGATTGGCATGACCTGTCACGCCGCCCGAACGTCCGCGTTGCCGCAGCACTGGTCGAAATCGGCGAGAGCGAACTGGCCGACGACGTCATCCGGCAACAGGCGAAGATCGGCGACCGGACCGATTATGCCGCGCTGACCCGGCTGGCCGGACGGCTCGACCTGCCGGCCACCCAGCTGTGGCTGTCGCACAATTGCCCGCAAGGCGCGCAACCGGTGATGACCGCACGCTATCCGACGCCGAACTGGACGCCCGATGGTGGCTGGCGCGTCGACAAGGCGCTGGTCTACGCCCATGCGTTGCAGGAATCGCGGTTTCGTGCGGCGGTTGTCAGTCCGGCGGGTGCCTATGGGCTGATGCAGATCATGCCGGCTGCGGCGACCGATTATTCGCGGGAGCGGGGTCTGCCGGTCGATCGTGCGGCGCTGACCCGGCCATCGACCAACATCGAAGTCGGCCAGCGTCATCTCGAAAAGCTGCGTGACATGGGCATCACCGGCGGGCTGCTGCCCAAGGTGATCGCCGCATACAACGCGGGCCCCCTGCCCGTCAGCGTCTGGAACGCGCAGGCGCGCGACGGCGGCGACCCGCTCCTCTACATCGAAAGCATCCCGTACTGGGAAACGCGCGGTTATGTCATGACCGTGCTGCGCAATTACTGGATGTACGAAGGCAAG
>DASTEN010000104.1:0-3274 GCA_035709645.1 Sphingomonas sp. | reverse complement strand
GCGGCTTTGCACCGGCAAAGCCGCGGACTCGCCACGGCGGGCACGAGGCAGCGCAGCCGTCCCGTCTGACGGCGTGCCGTGCGGGGCTGCGAAGCAGCCACGCTAATCCGCATCGCGGCCCCCGATCACGGCCGGCGCGCATAGCTCGGCCGACGACGCGGCTTCGCCGCGGCGCTGGGATTGGCGACATCGTCTTCGATGTACTGCGCGCGCTGTTTTCACCACTGTCATCCTTCGCGAAGGCGGGGATACGTTCCGGCTGGCTTCAGTGAATCTCACGGAGTTCGGCGACTATGGATTCCCGCCTTCGCGGGAATGACGGAATAGAGGGCGGGATTCCTCTCCCTACCGGAAGCTATGCCGCGTCATCGCGACGACCATCGTCACCGCCAGCACTGCTCCCGAGACCCCGCCGATCGCCCCGTACAGCCACGGCTCGGGCGACTGGAACACCTTCACCTGCAACAGCCACGGGAAATAATCCGCCCTGTCCGTCCGCGTGATCATCGCCGACAGCGCGACGAGCACCCCGGCGATGCCGACGCCCAGCGGTACGACGAAGCTGGCGAAGCGCAGGGCGGTCCAGAGCAGGATGACGCTGAACGCGGCACTGGCGACGAGCATCGCCGCGGTGCGACCCAGGACCATATGCCACGGGATGACACCCAGCGGCATCGCCCCCCGGATCGCGCCCGCCAGTGCCGCCGCACCGGTTGCGAAGGCGAGCATCAGCGCCGTCATGCCGATGATGACGCCGAGCGTGACGATCAGCTTCGCCGCGAACAGCTGCCAGCGCCGGATCGGCAGCGCGAGCAGATGATCCCAGCCGCGCGCGCGATGTTCGATCTGACCGACCAATGCGACGAAGGCGGCGATCGTCATCGGCATCAGGAACAGCGACCAGACCGGCAGCGCGAAGCTGAGATAGACGCTGCCCCATGCCGGCGTCCGTTTGCTGCCGAGCATGCCGAGCAGCACCAGGACGGCGGGCAGCGCCGGGGCGGCCACCGCCAGCAGCAACGCCAGCGAGCCACGCAGCTTCGTCACCTCGGCGCGGATCAGCGTGATCATGCCGCTTCCCCCAGCGCGACGGTGTCGCGGTACAATCCCTCCAGCGAGCGCGTTTCGGGCACCGCGCTGAAGATGGCGATACCGGCGTCGATCAGATGACGCAACGCCGCGGCGGTCGCCGCGCGCATCGCGTCGGGATCGCAGGCCAGCACCAGCGCCTCGCCGTCGATCGTCGCGTCGAGCCCGGCCGCCGTCAGCACGGCCGCGCCGCGCCGCGGATCGTCGAGCGCGATCCGTACCGTCTGTGCGGTGCCGATCAGCGCGCGTACCTCGCCCTGCAGCACCAGTCGCCCGGCGCGCATCATGCCCATGTGCGTCGCCATCTGCTCGACCTCGCTCAACAGATGGCTGGATACGAAGACGGTACAGCCGGTCGCTCCCGGCAGAGTACGAATCAGGTCGCGCATCGCGATGATGCCGTCGGGGTCGAGCCCGTTGGTCGGTTCGTCGAGCAACAGCAAGCGCGGATCGCCGAGCAGCGTGCGGGCGAGTGCCAGGCGCTGTTTCATCCCCAGCGAATAGGTGCCGGCGCGCCGCCGCGCGGCATCCGCCAGGTCGACGATCTCCAGCACGCGGTCGACCTCGCTGGCGGGCAGGCCGCGCAGGCGTCGCGTCAGGTCGAGGTTGGTGCGACCGCTCAGATGATCGTACAGGCCGGGCGTCTCGATAAACGCACCGATCTGCGCCAGCGCTGCGCGTGCGTCGGCAGGCAAGGCGTGACCCAGCAGGCGCACCTCGCCAGCGTCGCGCCGCGTCAGTCCCAGCAGCAGGCGCATCGTGGTCGTCTTGCCCGCGCCGTTGGGGCCGAGGAAACCGTAGACCGATCCCGACGGTACCGCCAGCGCGACGCCGTCGACCACCGTCTGTCCGCCCAGCGTCTTCGTCAGCCCCGTCGTTTCGATCGCCAGCGCCGGTCGCGTCAACGCGCGGCCGCCACCGCGTAGAGGGCGATCGCCGCGGCGTTCGACACGTTCAGGCTTTCGACCTTGTCCGAGATCGGCAGCCGCGCCAGCAGGTCGCAGTGCGCCTCGACATTCTGGCGCATGCCTTCGCCTTCGGACCCCAGCACAAGCGCGACCTTCTGTTTGCCGAGCGCCTCGCCGAGCGTCACGGTGCCGGCACCGGTCAGCCCGATCCGCCAGTATCCGGCCTCCGCCAGTTCCTCCAGCGCGCGCGACAGGTTGACGACGCGGACCCAGGGCACCGTTTCCAGCGTGCCCGACGCCGATCGTGCGAGCGCACCCGATTCGGGCGGCGCATGGCGGTCCTGCGTGACGATGCCCAGTGCATCGAATGCCGCGGCCGATCGCAGCACCGCGCCGACGTTGTGCGGATCGGTAACCTGATCGAGCACGATGATCGGCCGGTCGCTGTCGCGCCCCTGTTCGATCAGGTCGCCCAGCCAGATGTCCTCCAGCGGATCGACCTCTGCCACCAGCCCCTGGTGTGGTGCGTCGCTGGGTACCAGCCGCGCGAGATCCTGCGCATCGGCGATCAGCAGCGGGATCGACGGGTCGGGCTTGCCGAGCAGGCCGACGCTGTCGGGCGTCGCCCAGATCTTGCGGATGCGCCGTTCGGGGTTGGCGAGCGCGGCGAGCACCGGGTGGCGCCCCCAGAAGCGGGGGCGCGTCGATGCGGCGGACTTGCCGGGGCGATGCCCGGTCTTGGGCGGACGGCGGCTCACCGGTCTTCGTCCGGATCGGCATAGGCGAACGGATCGGTGACCTTCGGCTGCTGCGGCACGGGGCCGCGCGGCAGCGGCTTGTCGGCGTTGGCGGCCTGGAGCAGCATGCCGGCCAGCACGATCGATCCCTGGCGCATGTCGTCGCCCTTCAGCTTGTCGAAGGTGTCGGCGCTGGAATGGTGGGTGCGCGAATCGTAATCCAGCGGGTCCTGGATGAACTGGAATCCCGGCACCGCGACCTGTTGCATGAACACGTGGTCGGTCCCGCCGGTCTTTGCGATCACGACGTCCTTCGCGCCCATCGTCGCGAAGGGGGCGAGCCATTCCCGCAAGATCGGGACCGCTGCGATATTCTGTTCGGCATAGATGCCGCGCAGCTTGCCGCCGCCATTGTCGATGTTGAAATAGGCGGCGAGGTCGTTGTAGCCCGGCTGCGGCGTCACCGGCCAGCGGTTCGACCAGCCCATGTAGCGGTCGAGCCCGGTCTGGGTATTGGGACCGGTGCCACGCGTCGCCAGA
>DASTEN010000103.1:0-2639 GCA_035709645.1 Sphingomonas sp. | reverse complement strand
CCGTGCACCCGCTCCGCCTCTTCGGGCATGTCGCGTTCGGGGTTCAGATAGGCGTGATAGGTCCGCCCCGTCTCGACCCGGTTGACCAGCTCCACGCAGCCGATTTCCACCAGTCGATCGCCCCCGGCGAAGCTGAGGCCGGTGGTTTCGGTGTCGAACACGATTTCGCGCATACGCAGACTTATCCTCCCGTCGCGCCGCCCACGCAAGCGATGACACGCGTCACTTCGGCACGCGTCGCATCCAGCGAACCGTCCGTGGGAATGACGACGTCGGCGCGGCTACGCTTTTCGGCATCGGGCATCTGCTTTGCCAGGATCGCCTCGAACCGCGCCTCCGTCATGCCAGGCCGCGCCAGCACGCGGGCACGCTGGACATCGGGCGCGGCGGAGACAACGGCGATCCTGTCCACCGCCTGCCAGCCGCCCGCTTCGAACAGCAGCGGCACGTCGAGCACGACCAGCGGCGCATCGGTATGCGCGGCGAGGAACGCCTCGCGCTCTTCGGCAACCGCGGGGTGGACGATCGCCTCCAGTGCAGCGAAGTCCTGCGGGCTGCCGATCACCGCCCTGCCCAGCGCGGTGCGATCCACCCCGGCCGGCCCGGTGGTGCCCGGAAACCGCGCCTCGATCGCGGCAACCAGCCGCCCGCCGGGGCCTTGCAGCGCATGGACGGTGGCGTCGGCATCGAACACCGCCACGCCGGCATCGGCGAACATCGCGGCGACGGTCGATTTGCCCATGCCGATCGATCCGGTGAGACCGAGAATCAGGGGGCGGTCACCCTCACTCTTCCCACGCGCTGCGCGAGCGGGCCCCTTCCCTCTCCCGGCGGGAGAGGGAAGGAGACGCGCAGCGCCGCAAGGGTGAGGGTGATCGCCCGTCACGCCGTCAGCGCGGCCCGCAACTCGGCGTCCCGCTCCCGAGGCGGCTCCGCGCCGAAGAACAGTGCGAACGCCAGCGCCGCCTGCGCGATCAGCATCTCCAGCCCGTCGATCGTCCGCAGCCCCCGCGCCTGGGCCGCCGCCAGCAACGGCGTCTCCAACGGCGCGTACACGGCATCGAACACGATCGTATCCGGATGATACGGCGCCAGATCGATCGGGACCGGCGGCTGCCCGGTCATCCCCATCGACGAGGCGTTGAATATCACATGACTGTAGCGCTGATCCGCAGGCCCTTCGTCGGGGTTTCGGATCGGCCCGATGCCATCCAGCGCCATCCCGAAATGCGCCGGCAATCCAAACAGCTCGGCGAGCGCAACCGCCTTCTCCGGCGTCCGATTGTAGAATTCCAAATCGAACATCGTGGCCAGCGCGACGCCCGCCGCCCTGGCCGCCCCCCCCGCACCGATGATCTGCGCGTAGGTCGCGACATGCGTCGGATAGGCGCCGATCTGCCGATCCGGCCGCTTCAGCGGTTCGGCGATGCCGCCGACGTCGGTGTTGTAGCCGATCAGGATGCCGTCACGGACGACGATCGTATTCACCGCCCCGACCCGCGCGGCGATCGGATCGACCGCATCGACGAGGTCGATCACCGCCAGCTTGTGCGGCATGGTGACGTTGCACCCGCGCCAGGTCGGGTCGGATCGCCGCCGATCGATATGATCGCGCAGCGCATCGGACGTCACCTCGGACCGCCGATACGCCCCCGCGACGCCCAGGGCATCCAGCCAGAAGCCATGGATCAACGGCGATTTCGACTGGGCGATCGGATCGCCGATCACCTCGGCATAGGGCGTCATGACATCAAGACGCCACGCACGCGCAGATAGTCGAGCACCGGCAACAACGGCAGGCCGAGCACGGCGAACTGGCTGCCGTCGATCCGCGCGAACAGCTGCGCGCCGGGTCCTTCGATTCGGAAACAGCCGACACAGCCCGAGATCGCCGGCCATTCGGCATCCAGATACGCCGCGATGAATTCCTCCGACAACGGACGCACGAACAGATGGGCGGTATCGACCTCCCGCCACACCGGGCGCCCGCCCTCGACGATCACCGCCGCGCTGTGCAACCGGCTGCGTTTGCCGGACAGGCGGCGCAGGTGATCGGCGGCATTCTCGCGGCTGGTCGGCTTGTCGAGCATCGTGCCGTCGGCCAGTTCGACGACCGAATCCGATCCCAGTACCAGCGCGGCCGGATCGCGCGCCGATACCTTTACCGCCTTCAATTGCGCCAGCGCGTCCGCCACGTCGCGGGGAGCGGTATCGGCGGACAGCAGCGCCGCCTTCGCGGCGTCTTCGTCCACGTTCGGCCGGTCGATGGCAAAGGGCACGCCCGCCGCCTCGAGCATCGCGCGGCGCGATGCGCTGCCGGATGCCAAAACAAGTCTCATCGCTCCACCTTCGGCAGATCGCGTTCGCTGACCAGCGCGATGATCGCCGCTGCGGTCTCCTCGATCGACCGGCGCGTCACGTCGATGACCGGCCAGCCGTTGTCCGCGAACAGGCGTCGGGCATAGGCGACCTCGCGCGCGACCGATTCCTGTTCGACATAGGCGGTCTCGGTCTTCTGGTTCAGCGACAGCAGCCGGTTGCGGCGGATCTGGACCAGCCGGTCGGCACTGGTCGTCAGCCCGACGACCAGCGGCTTCCTGAGCCGGTATAGGATCGGGGGCGGGGGGCTTTCGACGACG
>DASTEN010000102.1:0-4277 GCA_035709645.1 Sphingomonas sp. | reverse complement strand
GAACAGGTCGCCCTGGATCGCCTCGAGCATCGCGGCCGCATCTGCGACGAAGGCATCGCGCGGCAGGATCGCGGAATTGAGCTTGCCGTCCTCACGGTACAGTGCCGTCCGCCGGATGACCGACACGTTGCCGCCGGCGACATCGCGCCCACCGACTTCGATCACGATCGGTGCGCCCTTCTTCACCCAGCCCCAGCGCTTGGTCGCGGCCTTGGCGGGCTTCAAGTCGAGCAGCGCGCGGATCGGTTCCCCGAGCGCGGTCTGCTTCGCCAGATCGGCCTGAAGCGCCTTGCAATACTCGACGATTGCCGCGTCCTCGTCGTTATCGCGCAGCATCGGCACGATCACCACCTGCCACGGCGCGATCCGCGGCGGCACGCGCAGGCCGTCGTCGTCGCCGTGGGTCATGATGACCCCGCCGATCATCCGCGTCGACACACCCCAGCTGGTCGTGTTGGCATAGTCGAGGCCGCCTTCGGCATTCTGGAAGCGGATGTTCTGGGCATGCGCGAAATTGGTGCCGAGGAAGTGGCTGGTGCCCGCCTGCAACGCCTTGCCGTCCTGCATCATCGCTTCGATGCTGTAGGTCGCGACCGCGCCAGGGAAACGCTCGTTCTCGGGCTTCTCGCCCGCGACGACCGGCAGCGCGAGGCAGTTCTCGGCGAACTCGCGGTAGACTTCGAGCATCTTCAGCGTCTCGTCGCGCGCTTCGTCCGCGGTGGCATGGGCGGTATGCCCCTCCTGCCACAGGAATTCGGCGGTGCGCAGGAACATGCGGGTGCGCATTTCCCAGCGGACGACGTTGGCCCATTGGTTGATCAGCACGGGCAGGTCACGCCACGACTGGACCCAGCGCGCAAAGGCGGTGCCGATCACCGTTTCCGATGTCGGGCGCACGACCAAGGGCTCTTCCAGCTTGGCGCTGGGGTCGGGCGTCAGCCCGCCGTTGCCATCCGCGATCAACCGGTGATGCGTGACGACCGCCATTTCCTTGGCGAAGCCGTCGACATGCTCGGCCTCCTTTTCGAAATAGGAAAGCGGGATGAACAGCGGAAAATAACAATTCTCGTGCCCCGTCGCCTTGATGCGATCGTCGAGCAGCCGCTGGATGCGTTCCCAGATGCCATAGCCCCATGGGCGGATGACCATGCACCCGCGCACGCCGCTTTCCTCGGCCAGGTCGGCCTCCGAAATGACGGACTGATACCAGGCGGCGAAGTCGGCCTCGCGCGTGACGGGAAGGGCGTGCTTGATCATGGAATGCGCCGATAGCGCGGCGGACCGCGCGGGTCTATGGAGCGCGCATGTCCGACGATTACGTGTTCGACGACGCCAGCGGCGAATGGATCCCCGCCGCAGAGGCTGCCGCCCGCGCCGCGGCGGCCGACACCGTGGAGGTTCGCGATTCGGCCGGCAACGTGCTGGCCGACGGCGACAGCGTCATCACCATCAAGGATCTGAAGGTGAAGGGCGCCGGCCAGACGTTGCGCAAGGGCACCATCATCAAATCGATCCGCCTGACCGGCGACGCGCAGGAAATCGACTGCCGGTTCGACGGGATCAAGGGACTGGTCCTGCGCGCGGAGTTCGTCCGCAAGCATTGACGCCTATTGATCGAAGTCGCCGCGGTCGGTGCCGTGCAGTTTCGACCACAATCCCTGTGTCCCCGCTTCCTGCGCGCGGTTGACGAATTGTGAGGCGACCAGCCAGCCCTTGATCGGCCTGAGTGGCAGCAACGTGCCCGCGACCATCACCGGCAGCGAGGTGACGAGGTGCACCCACCCCGGCGGATCGAACGCGACCTCGATCCACACCACAAGGAAGATCAGCGGCAACGCGATGATGCAGAGCGAGAAGAACGCAGGGCCATCGTCGGGCGCAGCGAAGCGATAGTCGAGGTCGCACACAGCGCAGCGATCGACGATCCGCAACCACGACCGGAACATCCGCCCCTGCCCGCAGCGCGGACACAGGCCACGCCAGCCGCAGCGTAGGATCCAGCGGAAACGGTCTTCCGAGGTGGCGGGGACGCGGTCGTGGCTGTGGTCGTCGGTCATGGATGGCAGATAGGGCCCTATCCCCCGACCGCAATTGGACGGATTGCCTCACCCCCTTTCTCGCCTTGACCTAATTCCTATCGCCGGAATAGGCTTTGATACATCGATGGAGGGATCGCGATGCGGTGGCTTGGCGTGGGTTTGGTATCTCTCCTGCTTACGGCCTGCGGCGGTGCGGTCGATCAGGATGTCGGCGACACCGCGACCAACGCGAGCGGCGTCGCCTTCTCCTACGATTACGACTTCCGTCTGCCCTCCGCACGGATCGCCGACGCGCAGGAACGCCATGCGCAGGCGTGCGAGGCGATGGGGCGGCAGTGCCGGATCACTGGCATGACGTATCATCTGGATGGCACAGGCCAAGTCGCGGCAAGCCTCGACGTGCGCGTCGCCGCGCCGATCGCGCGCGCGTTCGGGCGCAGCGGCATCAGGATGATCGAGCAGGCCGGCGGTGTGCTGGTCGCCGCCGACATTCGCGGTACCGACATGCAGCCCGCGCTCGAAGCTGGCGGCCGCAGCGCGGCCAATCGACGGGCGGATCTGGCGGAACTCGACACGCAATTGGCGCGACCCGACCTGACGGCGAACGCGCGGACCGCCCTGCTCGACCGTCGCGCCGCACTCGTGGCGGCAGCGCGTGAAGGCACCGTGTCCGCCGACGCCGCTCGCGCGAGCGTGGAGACTACGCCGATCACGTTCGCCTATCGCGCCGGCACGGGCGTCGGACTGTCGGCGCGCCTGTCCGAAGCGGCGCAGGCGGGCTATCTGTCGCTGACGTGGACGCTGGCGAGCGCGCTGACCGTGCTTGCCTATCTCGCGCCGCCGCTGGTCCTGCTGCTCCTTCTGTTCGTGGCATGGCACCGGATCGGCCGACGGTGGCGCGACCGGCTGTTTCCCCCGCCGGGGAGCTGAGCCCTTCGCAATCCGGGAACGGACGCCTATGGCCCGTGCATGTCCGCCACCGACCGCATCCTGCCGGCCATCGGCTATCGTCTCGCGTCGGTGGTGGCGTTCGCGACAATGGGGGCGCTGATCAAGCTCGCCGAGACGCGCGGGGCGGGGTTGGTCGAGTTGCTGTTCTTTCGCCAGGCTGGGTCGATCCCGGTCGTCGTCGCCTGGGTCGCGCTTGGGCCTGGCCTCGCGTCGCTGCGCACCAATCGGCTGTCGGCGCACGCGGTGCGCTGTGCGGTTGGGTTGTCGAGTATGACCTTCATGTTCTCGACGCTGATGCTGCTGCCACTCGCCGAGGCGACGACGCTGCAGTTTACCGTGCCGATCTTCGCCACCATATTGGGGGCGGTGTTCCTGCGTGAAAAGACCGGCGTGCATCGCTGGAGCGCGGTCGTGCTGGGCTTCGTCGGCGTACTGATCGTCGCCCAGCCGGGCAGCGGGCACATCCCGTGGCAGGGGGCGGCAACCGGCCTGCTTGCCGCATCCCTCTCCGCCACCGTATCCATCCTGATCCGCCGGATGGGGACGAGCGAGCCGCCGGCGACGATCGTCTTCTATTTCTCCGTCCTGTCGATGGTGCCGCTGTTCCCCGCATTCCTCTGGACGCTCGGCACGCATGACGCCGGCACCTGGGCGATGCTGATGTGCATCGGGCTGGTCGGCGCGGTCGGGCAGCTGACGATGACGACCGCGATCACGCTGGCGCCGGTATCGGTCGTGGTGCCGATGGATTATTCGGGGCTCATCTGGGCGACGCTCTACGGCTGGGCGCTGTTCGGTGTCCTGCCGGACGCCTGGACGTGGATCGGCGCGCCGCTGATCGTCGCGTCGGGCCTGTACATCGTCTGGCGCGAGCAGCGGCTGGCGCGGGGGATTGCGCGGAACGCTCCGGCGGTCAGCGACTGAGGCGACGCGCCTCGTCGAGCAATCGGCGACCACGCAGGTACATTTCCAGCCGCTGGACGGCGAAGAGGCCGAGACCGAACGCGATCAGCATGTCGGTGACGGCGATGGCGTTCAGGTGGAGCATCGCCTTGCCCGTCCCACTTGCCAGCGCCGCACGCCCCGCGTTGCGCGCAAGGATCAGCGCGACGATGAACAGGATCGCTGCGGGACTCGACGACTGGTTGAGCGTGTGGGTGCCGAGATCGACCGTGATCCGCATGAACTTACCCCGCTGCCACCCGAGCGCCGCGCCCAGCAGCAGCGCCAGCGCGCAGAACGCCCAGGCCCAGCCCTGCGGCGGGTGGGTGACGTACATGTAGCTCG
>DASTEN010000101.1:0-6974 GCA_035709645.1 Sphingomonas sp. | reverse complement strand
GAACGGCGGTGACGGCCTCGCGATGTTCGGGTTCGACCTGCTCGAGCTGGACGGCGAGGACCTCGCTCCCCGCCCGCTGGTCGAGCGCAAGGACCGCCTCCGCCCGCTGTTCGACGGCGCCGACGATACGCTGCGCTATTCCGAACATATCGTCGGATCGGGCGAAAAGCTGTTCGAGGCGATGTGCGCTGAGGGTTTCGAAGGCGTCGTCTCGAAACAGGCCGACGCCCCCTATCGCGGCACGCGGACGAAGGGTTGGGTGAAGACCAGATGCACCCTGCGCCAGGAATTCGTGATCGTCGGCTGGTCCGAAAGCGACAAGGCCGGTCGCGGGTTCAAGGCGCTGCTGCTCGGACTGAACGGCCCCGACGGGCTGCGTTACGCGGGCAAGGTCGGGACCGGCTTCACGGTCGACACGATGATCGATTTGCGCGCGAAACTCGACAGGCTTGCGCGCAAGACCGCGCCGGTCGACGTTCCCCGCGCCGCCGCACGGGGCGCGCATTGGGTGAGCCCCAAGCTGGTCGCCGAGGTCGCCTTCGCCGAATTCACCGCCGAGGACGTCGTCCGCCACGCGAGTTTCCTGGGCCTTCGCGAGGACAAGCCGGCGGGCGAGACCGTCGCGGAGAAGCCAGCCGAGCCGCCCGCCTCCGCATCATCGATCAAGATCAGCAGCCCCGACCGCATCATCGACCCGACCAGCAAGCTGACCAAGGGCCAGCTCGCCGCCTATTACGAAGCGATGGCGCCGGCGATGCTGCCGTGGCTCGCCGACCGCCCGATCAGCCTGGTCCGCTGTCCGCAGGGGCGGGCGAAACAATGTTTCTTCCAGAAGCATGACGCGGGATCGTTCGGTGGGCACGTCCACCACGTCGACATCCGCGAGAAGGACGGATCGACCGAGCCCTATCTTTATGTCGACAGCGCCGACGGGATGTTGGCGTGCGTCCAGATGGGGACGATCGAATTTCACGGCTGGGGCGCCCAGGTCGCCGATGTCGAAAAACCCGACCGGATGGTGTTCGATCTCGACCCCGACGAAGGCTTGGGCTTCGACGACGTCCGCCGCGCGGCGGAGGACATCAAGCAGCACCTCGCCGACATCGGTCTGACCAGCTACCCGATGCTGTCGGGCGGCAAGGGTGTCCACGTGATCGTGCCGCTGAAGCCACAGGCGCAGTGGCCCGCGGTCAAATCCTTCGCCGAACGTTTCGCGCGGGCGCTAGAGCAGGCGGAGGGTCACCGTTTTACTGCGAACATGAAAAAGGCGGAGCGAAAGGGCCGCATCTTCCTCGACTGGCTGCGCAACCAGCGCGGGAGCACCGCGGTGCTGCCCTATGTCGTACGCGCGCGCGCCGGGGCGGGGGTGGCGACGCCGGTGACGTGGAGCGAGCTGAAGGACATCGACAGCCCGGCGGCGTTCACGGCGCGCGATCTCGACACGCTGCTGCGCCGGGCGAACGGCCGATCGCTGACGCATTGGGGAATTTCGGATCAGGTATTGCCGGAAGTCTGACCCGTCCCAAACCGCTCGCCATTCAGGCGGAAGCGGGGATAAATTCTGGCTGACCTCGCGGAAAGAGCTGCACAGTCAGCCAGAATTGATTTCCGCCTTCGCGGGAATGACGGATGCGAGGGTGCGGCGCATCGCATCGCGGGCGTCGCTTTGCCTCTGGCCTTTCACCGCGTCATCGGCCACTTGGCGCACCCATGGTCGAGCAAATCCTGTCCTTCCTCGCGGGCATCGTCATCAGCGTCATCGAAGCCACCGGCTATTGGGGCGTCGCGCTTCTCATGGCGATCGAGAGCGCGTGCGTGCCGTTGCCGTCCGAACTCATCATGCCGTTTGCAGGCTATCTGGTCAGCCAGGGCAAGATGGACATCTGGCTCGCCGCGACTGCGGGTGCGCTGGGGTGCAATCTCGGATCGATCGTCGCCTATGAAGTGGGCAAGCGCGGCGGGCGGCCGTTCGTGCTGCGCTACGGCAAATATCTGCTGATCGGCGCCGACGAACTGGATGCCGCCGACCGGTTCTTCGCGCGCTGGGGATCGGCGGCGGTGTTCGTCGGTCGGCTGTTGCCGGTCATCCGTACCTTCATCGCCTTTCCCGCCGGCGTCGCGCGGATGAAGCTGGTGCCGTTCCACATCTACACCTTTATCGGCAGCTGGCCGTTCTGCTTCGCGCTGGCCTGGGTCGGACGCGAGCTCGGTGAGGCGTGGCACGGCGATCCCCGCGTGCGCGCGGTGTTCCATTCGCTCGACGCAGTGATCGGCGTCGCGATCGTGGTCGCGGTGATCTGGTACGTCCGCCACCGGTTGAAGGCGATCAAGAAGTCCAAGGCCGAGCTGGCGGCGATCGACCGGGCGGAGGGGTAAGCCTGCCATTGTCATTCCCGCGAAAGCGGGGACCGATCGTCGCTGAACGTCGTCAGCCTCACGAAAGCCAGCCAGAATTGATCCCCGCCTTCGCGGGGCTGACGGTTGGTTTTCTCGCTACTTCGCAGCCGGCTTTCCCGCATCCTTCGGCAACACCGTCATCGTCCATGCCTTGGCGGGCACCAGATACCGTGCCGCCAGTGCCTGCACCTCCTGCGGGGTGATCGTCGTCAGGTCGGTCGCGATCGTGTCGAGCGCCTTCAGCCGCTTGGGATCGAAGCTGCCGCCTTCGGTCTGCATCAGCCAGAACTGGTTGCCGGTCGACAGTCGCGCGAGATATTGCACGACCGGGACCAACGCGCGACGCAATTCGTCGGCGTCGACGGGCCTGGCGACCAGGTCGGCGGCAATCTCTCGCGACAGGTCGAAGAAATAGCCGGTCTTGTCGGGCGGCACGCTGCCGATCGCCATGATCCGCCCCCCGCCGTTCAGCCCGACCGGCCAGTTCGATGCGACGTTCGGCGTATAGCTGATCCCCGCCGACGACCGTAGCTTGTCGAGCAGCCGGTCGCGGAAGATCGCGGCCAGCACCTCCAGCTTGCGGCCCGTGGCGATGCCGTCGCTGCCGCCGCCGGTCGGCCAGGCGATGACCGCCGCCGCCTGGGTATCGCGCCCGTCGTGCGTCCGTTCGACGGGGCGCGCGGTCGGTGCCGGAAACCGGACCGGCGCGGTCGTGGCGGGCGAAGCCTTGCGGGGTTTCAGCGCGCCCAGCGACGATGCGACAGCAGCGATCGCCGCATCGGATTTCATGTCGCCATAGATCTGCACCTCGATCGGCCCGCTCGCCAGGATCGGTTCCCAGAACGCGCGGAACGACTTGGCATCCAGTTTTTCCAGGTCGGTCCGCGTCGGCGTGCCCCAGCGCGGGTCGCCGTCGTGGAGCAGCCGGTCGAGGTCGCGGCCCAGCACGCCGTCGGGCGACGCGGCCTGCGAGGCATAGCCCGCCAGCATCACCGCCTTTGCGCGCGCGACCGGATTGGGATCCCAGCCCGGCAAAGCTAGCTTCGCGGCGATCAGCTTCAGCTGGTCGGCAAGGTCGCCGGCCGATGTGGTCGATCCGAAGACGAACGCATCGTCGTCGACCGCGAAGTCCAGCGCGATGCGCCGGCCGCTGGTGATGCGATCGATCTCTTCCTGACCCAGCTTGCCGATCCCGCTCGCGACCAGCGCCAGTTCGCCGGCATAGGCCGGCGTCTGGCGGTCTGACGGCAGCCCGGCGATGCCGTGGCCGAAGCGAACGCGGACGTAGACGCGGCTCGCCTCCGACGGATTCTCGAACAGCAGCAGGTTCACGCCGTTCGCGAAGGTGATCTTCTCGATCTTCGGATCGGCGACCGCAACGGTGCGCGCGACCACTTTGCCCGCAGGCCCCAGCTTGGGCAGCGCGTCGAAACCGATCGCGCGCAGCTTGCCACTCGCCGCCAAACCCGGCTTAACTTCGGCGGTCAGTGCAGCCTGAAGCGCCGCGGCGGCATTTTCGGACGCCTGCGGCGTATTCACGACGCCGCGCAGCGCCACACCCGAAAAGACCGCCTTGGCCGATGCCTGCACGGCGGCTGGCGTGAACATCTTCTTGGCCATCGCATCCTGCAGTATGCCCAGGCTGGTCTGCGGCGTGGTCGTCGTTTCCTTGATGTCGACCGCCTCGACTAGGTCGTCGGCCTTTTTCGCGCCCGCCTCGACCCGTGCCTGGTCGACCGATGCCTTCATCGCGGTTTCGATCTCGGTCAGCTCGCGGTCGATCTCGCCTTGGGTCGGCGGGGTGGCGATCGCATCGGCGATGCCGGTGCGCACGTCCTTCAGCGCGGTCTGCCAGTCGTTGCCCAGCGGCAGGATGTTCATCAGCGTCGCGTTGGCCGACCGCGAGATATCCTCCAGATTGGCGCCCGCCGAAATGAAACTCCCGCCGCCCCGCGCCCGGCTTTCCAGGCGGCGGTTGACGATGCGGACGGCGACCATGTCGATCATCCGCTTTTGGTTGAAGATCACGGTGTCGTCGCCGACCGTCCACGGCCGCAACCAGGCGAGACTGACGAGCGTGGGCAGCTGCGGCTCGACCAGCGCTGCGGTGTCCGACTTGGCGGGTTTGGGGGTGCCGAAATCGGGGGCGGGGACGGCGGGGCCGTTGCCGCGCCAGTCGGCGAAATGCTTGACGATCGCGGCTTCGAACAGCGCCGGGTCCATGTCGCCCGAAATGACGACGATCGCGCGTTCCGGGCGATACCAGCGGTCGTGGAATGCCTTCACGCTCTCCGCGGTCGCGGCGCCCAGCGTGTCGGTGGTGCCGATCGGCGATCGCTCGGCAAGCGGCTGGCCGGCGAAGAACACTTCGCGCGTGGCATCGCCCAGCCGCACCTGCGGCCCCGGCTGCTCGCGCGCTTCGGACAGCACGACCGGCCGTTCGGCATTCAGCGCGGTCTGAGTCAGGCTGGGTCCGGCCATCATGCCCGACAGGATCTTCAGGCTTTCATTCAGGCTGCCGGCGTTCGCCATCGGCAGGTCGAGCTTGTAGACCGTCTGCGTAAAGCTGGTCGATGCGTTGGTATCCGCGCCGAACGTCACCCCCATCCGCTGCCAGATGCGCTTGGCCTCGCCGTCGGGCACGTGTTCGGAGCCACGGAAGCTCAGATGCTCGATCAGGTGCGCGAATCCGCGTTCGCTGTCCTTTTCGTGCAGCGAGCCGACGTCCATCCGCACCCGGATCGCGACCTGTCCCGGCGGCACGCCGTTCTTGCGCACGGCATAGCGCAGGCCGTTCGGCAGCGTACCGAACCGCCAGTCGGGATCGGGCGTGATGTCGCTGCCCTTGTACAGCCACGCGCTCTTGTCGACGGCGACCGCCGGACCCTGGGTGGTCGGGGCCGGTTGCGGCACCTGTTGCGCGGGCAGCGCCCCCGCGATCAGCAGGAAGGGAAGCGTGGCGAAGGCGACGCGGCTCAGCCGGGAAGGACGTAGCATCGCCGCCATCCTAGACCGCCCGGAACCTTGCGCCTAGCTGAACCATGTCGCCGGCAACAGAGCGTTTCACGAAAGCCGGCTTGATCGCGTCGGCTCACCGGCCCACATGGGCGACATGCTGATCGAAACCGAAGTCACGCCCAATCCGGCGACGCTAAAATTTCTGCCCGGCCGGCCGGTAATGGACACCGGCACCCGCGATTTCGCGACACCGGAGGAGGCGGAGGCCTCGCCGCTCGCCGATGCGCTGTTCGGTCTGGGCGACGTGACCGGCGTGTTCTTCGGGCGTGACTTCGTGAGCGTCACCGCCGCGCCCGGCGTCGACTGGACTGGGTTGAAGTCCGATGTGCTGGGCGTTCTGCTCGACCATTTCAGCGCCAACATGCCGCTGTTCCGCCCCGGTTCGGCCGCGGGGATCAGCGTTCCGGGCGATGACGCCACGTTCGGCGAGGATCCCGCCGATGCCGACATCGTTGCCCAGATCCGCGACCTGATCGACACCCGCGTGCGTCCGGCGGTCGCCAATGACGGCGGCGACATCGTCTATCGCGGATTCGACAAGGGCAAGGTGTACCTGCAGATGCAGGGCGCTTGCGCCGGATGCCCGTCGTCCAGCGCGACGCTGAAGCAAGGTATCGAGCAGCTGCTGCGCCATTACGTGCCCGAAGTGACCGAGGTTCGCGCGGTCTAGGCCCGCAATGTCGTGATCCCCGTGAAGGCGGGGACAAATTATGGCTGGCCGTTCGACTCCAGCCGCACGCTCAGCCAGAATTGATCTCCGCCTGCGCGGGGATGACGAACGATGGGATAGGAGACCTGCACATGGGCCAGCCGCTCGACGATACCGCGCTCGACACGATCTTCCGCACCGCTCGCACCTATAACGGCTATCTCGACAAGGCCGTCGCCGAGGAGCAGCTCCACGCGATCTGGGACCTGATGAAGTTCGGCCCGACATCGGCCAACCAGCTGCCCGCGCGCCTGGTGTGGTGTGTCAGCGACGACGCCAAGGAAAAGCTTGCGGCGTGCGCCAGCGACAGCAACGCCGACAAGATCCGCAAGGCGCCGGTCAGCGTCGTCATCGGCATGGACGAGAATTTCCACGAGCATCTGCCCGAGCTGTTTCCGCATACCGATGCGAAATCGTGGTTCGACGGCAATCTCGACCTGCGCAAGGCATCGGCGTTTCGCAATTCGTCGTTGCAGGGTGCGTATTTCCTCATCGCTGCGCGTGCCCTGGGCTTGGATACCGGCCCGATGTCGGGCTTCGATGGTGGCAAGGTCGATCAGGCGTTCTTCGCCGATCAGCCCGGCGTGACGGTCAATTTCATCTCGACGCTCGGCTACGGCGATCCCTCGTCGATCTTCGACCGCAGCCCGCGCCCCGATTTCGGCAAGTTCAACCGGATCGCCTGATCCCTTGGGTACCACCCTCGTCATCGATACCGCGACGGCGGCGTGTTCGGTCGCGCTGATCGATGGCGATCGCGTGGTTGCCGCACGGCACGAGGTGGTCGGGCGCGGGCATGCCGAACGGCTGGTGCCGATGATCGCCGAGTTGCCGGGCGGCGGCCGGGCCG
>DASTEN010000100.1:0-2945 GCA_035709645.1 Sphingomonas sp. | reverse complement strand
GAGCTACCGAACGTCGGCCCCCTTCCCGCGATATGGCTGTAACGCGGATCGGCCCTGTCCGCTCCATCAAAACGACCGGAGTGGGAAATTGCCGTACAAATTGCCGATGATGAAATGGTCGGGGCGACAGGATTCGAACCTGCGACCCCCACACCCCCAGTGTGATGCGCTACCAGGCTGCGCTACGCCCCGACCGGGGACGCGGGCTGCGGGAGCCTGCGTCCGAAGGCGCGGCATCTAGGCCGGGCGGCGCGACGATGCAAGCGCGGTGTGCCGACGCGTGCCAAAAGTTGCGTGCGACGCTTCACTTTGTTAGCGGAGCCACCCATGTGCCGGCCGGGCGACGTCCTGTCGCCCCTCAAGAAAATCGAGAGCCATGTTCATTCCCGCAGCCCATGCCCAAGCCGCCGGCGGCGCCGCCGCCGATAGCGGACTCGCCTCGATCGTATCGATCGCGCCGCTCGTCCTGATCTTCGTCGTCTTCTACTTTTTGATGATTCGCCCGCAGCAGAAGCGGATGAAGACGCTGCAGGCTTCGATCCAGGCGGTGAAGAAGGGTGACAGCGTCGTCACTGCCGGCGGCATGGTCGGCAAGGTGACCAAGGTCGAGGACACGCTGGTCGAGGTCGAGGTCGCGGCGAACGTTCGCGTCAAGATCGTCAAGGCGACCATCGCCGAAGTCACGCCGCTGGGCGGCAAGCCGGCGAACGACTGATGCTCGACTTTCCCAAGTGGAAGGTCTGGCTGGTCTGGGCCACGATCGTCTTCTGCTCGCTGCTCGCCGTACCGAGCCTGATACCCGAAAGCGCGCGCGCGAAATGGCCGGGCTGGGTCCCGCAGCCGGTCATCAACCTCGGACTCGACCTCGCCGGTGGAAGCTATATCCTGCTCGAGGCGGATACGAAGGACGTCGCCGCCGCCCGCATCGAGGCGATGCGCGAACAGATCCAGACCGAGATGCGCCGCGCCAACCCGCGGATCAACATCGGCGACATCTCGACGCGCGACGGCCAGCTGTCGTTCGTGGTGCGCGACAGCTCGCAGGTCGATGCCGCACGCGAACGCCTGCTGCCGATGACCACGGGCGCCGGAATGACCGGCCAGCGCGACTGGGACATTTCGGTCGTCGACACCAATCGCTTCGTGATGAAGCCGACGGCGGCTGGCATCAACCAGGCGATCGACACCGCGATGAACGACGCGCGCGAAATCGTCGGCAAGCGCATCAACGCGCTGGGCACGCGCGAACCGAACATCGTCCGCGAAGGCGCCAACCGCATCGTGGTAGAAGTGCCGGGCCTGAAGGATCCCGAAGCCTTGAAGGCGCTGATCGGCAAGACCGCGAAGCTGGAGTTCAAGCTGGTCGACCTCGCCGCCAACCCGCAGGACGTCCAGCGCGGGCAGGCGCCGATCGGCAGCCAGGTCCTGCCCTATGCCAACGGCGGGGGCGGCATCGCGGTCAAGCGTTCGACCGTGATTTCGGGCGACCAGATCGCCGATGCCAAGCAAACCTACGACCAGAACGGCCAGCCCGACGTCACGCTGACGTTCAACGGCGAAGGCGGTCGTCGCTTCGCGCGCGTCACGCAGGAAAACACCGGCAAGCCGTTCGCGATCGTCGTCGACAACCAGGTGATTTCGGCGCCCAACATCAACGAACCGATCCTGGGCGGTACCGCGACCATCTCTGGTGGCGGCTTCACCGTTCAGACAGCGAACGAACTCGCCATCGCGCTGCGTTCGGGCAAGCTGCCGGTCGATCTGAAGGTCGTGCAGGAAAGCTCGATTTCGGCCGAACTCGGTCAGGATTCGATCGACAAGGGTATTCTGGCGGGTGTCGTCGGATCGCTCGCGCTGATCGCGTTCATGATTGCGACCTACCTGCGTTTCGGCGTCTACACGACAGCCGCGCTGCTGGTGAACGCGGTGATGATCCTGGGCCTGATGGCGCTGTTCAATGCGACGTTGACGTTGCCGGGCATTGCCGGCTTCGTGCTGACGATCGGTGCCGCGGTCGACGCCAACGTGCTGATCAACGAACGCATCCGCGAGGAACAGCGCATCCGCGGCCGCGCGGCGCTGCCCGCCGTCGAGGTCGGCTACAAGGAAGCCAGCCGCGCGATCTTCGACGCGAACCTGACCAACGTCATCTCGGCGGTCATCATGTTCGTGTTCGGATCCGGCCCCGTCCGCGGTTTCGCGGTCGTGCTGGCGATCGGCATCGTCACGTCCGTCTTCACCGGCGTCACCTTCACCCGCCTGCTCGTCGCCGGCTGGCTGAAGCGCAACCGGCCGAAGTCGATCAACATCTGATGACCTATGACGGTCTTCCCAAATCCGTTCGCGCTGAGCCTGTCAAAGCCCTGTCCTTGTCTTCGTGCGGCATCGCCCGCGGATCGAAGAAGGGCAGCCCTTCGACACGCTCAGGGCGAATGGGGAGTGTGAACTGATATGCGCCCGCTAAAACTCGTCCCCGACAACACCAACATCGCGTTCCTGAAATACCGGACGGTCGCGATGGCTCTGTCGATCGGCCTGATCGTCGCGTCGATCGCGCTGTGCTTCATCAACGGCTTCAACCTGGGCGTCGACTTCGCCGGCGGCCAATCGGTGCGGGTCAGCTTTCAGCAGCCGGTCGACGCAGTAAAGCTGCGCGAGCAGATCGAAGCTCTTGGGGTTGGGGAAACCACGATCCAGCGCTTCGGCAACGACCGGGACGTCGCGATCCGGACGCCGGTGCCCGAAAGCAGCGATCCCGCAGCCGCCGACCGCGCGGCGACCGCGATCAAGGACACGATCGAGAAGAATTATCCCGGCGCGAACGTCGGTTCGGTCCAGAGCGTGTCACCCAAGGTCAGTCAGGAACTGTTCCGGACCGGCGGCACCAGCCTGGCGCTCGCGATGCTGGCGATCGCGCTGTACATCTGGTTCCGCTTCGAATGGCA
>DASTEN010000099.1:0-6740 GCA_035709645.1 Sphingomonas sp. | reverse complement strand
ATGATCCACGTCTCGGGCAGCTGCAACCCGGCGATGCACGCGACGGGCGGGTTCTACCTCGCTGCCGATACGGTCGCCTTCATGCAGCTCTTGCAGGGGGACCTTTTCAGCCGCTTCCCGACTTTGAGATTCATCATACCGCACGGCGGCGGCGCGGTGCCCTATCACTGGGGGCGCTATCGGGGCCTGGCCGACATGCTGAAGAAGCCGGCGCTCGACACGCATCTGATGAACAACATCTTCTTCGATACGTGCGTGTACCACCAGCCGGGCATCGACCTGCTGGCCAACGTGATCGACACGAAGAACATCCTGTTCGGCAGCGAGATGGTCGGCGCGGTGCGCGGGATCGACCCGACGACCGGCCAATATTTCGACGACACCAAACGCTACGTCGATGCGCTCGAGATATCCGATGCCGAGCGTTCCGCGATTTTCGAAGGGAATGCCCGCAAGGTGTTTCCCCGGCTGGACGCCAGACTGAAGGAGCGCGGGTTGTGATCGACACCAGCATCCTCCCCGGTACGGGGAGGGGGACCATGCGAAGCATGGTGGAGAGGGCCCTCCACAAGCGGCGACCTGCGCGGAGGTCCCCCTCCGTCAGCGCCGCGCGCTGTCACCTCCCCGTACCGGGGAGGATTTGACATGACCGAACCCCGCGACATTCACGCCTATCTCGCCGAATTCGAGGATATTCCGGGCACCCGCGTCTTCACCGCCGCGCGGGCACGGCAGGGCTATCACATGAACCAGTTCGCGATGAGCCTGATGAAGGCCGAAAATCGCGAACGGTGGAAGGCGGACGAGGCGGCGTATCTCGACGAATGGCCGCTCAGCCCGGAGCAGCGGGCGGCGATCCTTTCGCGCGACTATAATCGCTGCCTCGACCTTGGCGGCAACATCTATTTTCTCGCCAAGGTTTTCTCGACCGACGGCCTGAGCTTCGTCCAGGCGGTCAGCACCATGACCGGCGTCTCGGTCGAGGACTATCAGGCGATGATGAACGCCGGCGGCCGATCGCCCGACGGCATGCGCTCGTTGAAGGAAAGCGTCGGTGGGGCCGACGTTGGGAAGGATCGGACATAATGGCCCGCATAACCGCCGGCGTGGCGACCAGCCACATCCCGTTGCTGGGTGTCGCGCACGACATGCGAAAGGATCGCGACGCCTATTTCGGGCCGATCTTCGCCGGGTACGACTGGACCCGCGAATGGGAGAAAACGGAGAAGCCCGACGTCGTCATCCTGGTCTACAACGATCATGCGTCGGCGTTCGACATGAAGATCATCCCGACGTTCGCGATCGGCTGCGGCGAGCGGTACGCACCCGCCGACGAAGGCTGGGGCCCGCGCCGGGTGCCCGACGTCCACGGCCACCCCGATCTCGCCTGGCATATCGCGCAGAGCCTGATCCTCGACGAATTCGACATGACGATCATCAACGAGATGGACGTCGACCACGGTCTGACGGTGCCGCTGAGCATGATGTTCGGCGACGTCGCCGAGTGGCCGGTCAAGGTCATCCCGCTGGCGGTCAACGTCGTCACCTATCCCCCGCCGTCGGGAAATCGCTGCTGGGCGCTGGGCGAGGCGATCGCGCGCGCCGTCGCCAGCTTCGGCGAGGATCTGAACGTGCAGGTCTGGGGCACCGGCGGCATGAGCCACCAGCTCCAGGGCCCGCGCGCCGGGCTCATCAACCGCGAATGGGACAACGACTTCCTCGACGGGCTGATCGGTGAGGACGACCGCCTGCGCCGCGTGCCGCACATCGAATATCTGCGCGAAACCGGCTCCGAAGGCATCGAGATGGTCATGTGGCTGATCATGCGGGGGGCGCTGGGCAAGCGCACCGCCGCGCTCCATCGCCACTATCACGTGCCCTGCAGCAACACCGCCGTCGGGCACATCGTACTGCGCCCCGACAATGGCGAGGGGCTCGACATGACTGGCAGCGGTCACGCGACCCTGGCCCAATCCACCTCCTGATCCAGCGGAGACACTCATGAAGATCGCACTCGCCGGCGCCGGCGCCTTTGGCGAAAAGCATCTCGACGGCCTGAAATCCATCGACGGCGTCGAGGTCGTCTCGGTCGTCGGTCGCAACCTGGAACCGACGCGAGGGGTCGCGGACCGATACGGCATCGCCCATGCGACGACCGACCTGGCCGAAACGCTCGCGCTGCCCGGGCTCGACGCAGTCATCCTGTGCACCCCGACGCAGATGCACGCCGCCCAGGCCCTGCAATGTCTGGACGCGGGCAAGCACGTCCAGGTCGAAATCCCGCTGTGCGACAGCCTGGCCGATGGCGAGGCGGTGCTGGCGAAGGCGCAGGAAACCGGCCTGACCGCGATGTGCGGCCACACGCGGCGCTTCAACCCCAGCCACCAGTATGTCCACAACAGGATCGCGGCGGGCGAGCTGAATATCCAGCAGATGGACGTGCAGACCTATTTCTTCCGCCGCAAGAACATCAATGCGAAGGGGGAGCCGCGGTCGTGGACCGACCATCTGCTGTGGCACCACGCCGCGCACACGGTCGATCTGTTCGCCTATCAGGCCGGCCCGATCGTCCAGGCCAATGCGATCGAGGGGCCGCACCACCCCGAGCTCGGCATCGCGATGGACATGTCGATCCAGTTGAAGGCGGCCAGCGGCGCGATCTGCACCCTGTCGCTCAGCTTCAACAACGACGGCCCGCTCGGCACCTTCTTTCGCTACATCGGTGACACCGGCACCTATATCGCGCGCTATGACGACCTCGTGACCGGCAAGGAAGAGCCGATAGACCTGTCGGGGGTCGCGGTGTCGTCGAACGGAATCGAACTTCAGGATCGCGAATTCATCGCCGCGATCCGCGAGGGCCGCGAACCCAACGCCAGCGTCGCGCAGGTCATGCCCTGCTACCGCGTGCTCGACGCGCTGGAGAAGCAGCTCGAAGCCGCACGATGAAGACCGGCGTCGTCATCGTCGGCGCCGGCCCATCCGGGCTGCTGCTCGGGCATCTGCTGCGCGCGGCGGGCGTCGACTGCGTCGTGGTCGAGCGGCAGTCGCCGGAATATGTCCTGGGTCGCATTCGCGCCGGCGTGCTGGAAACGGTGACGACCGACCTGATGGCGCAATTGGGCCTCGACGCGCGATTGCGCGCGGAGGGGCTGGTCGAAGATGGCTTCAACCTCGCCACCGCCGATCACCTGATCCGCATCGACATCGCCGCGCTGACCGGCAAGCACGTCACCGTCTACGGCCAGACGGAGGTCACCCGCGACCTGATGGACGCCGCCGACGACCGCGGACTGCGCGTCGTCTATGAAGCGAAGAACGTCGCGCTCCACGACGTCGACAGCGACGTGCCGTTCGTCACCTTCACGAACGACGGCGCCGCGCGCCGCATCGACGCGCAGTTCATCGCCGGCTGCGATGGCTTCCATGGGCCGTCCCGAAAAGCGATCCCCGCGTCGGCCGCCCGCGAGTTCGAGCGCGAATATCCCTTCGGCTGGCTCGGGATCCTGGCCGACGTGCCGCCGTGCCACCCGGAACTGATCTACGCCAATACCGCGAAGGGCTTCGCACTCGCCTCGATGCGATCGTCGACGCGCAGCCGCTATTACATCCAGGTGCCCCTGACCGACCGGGTCGAGGACTGGAGCGAGGACCGGCTGTGGGACGAACTCGCCGAGCGGTTCGATTCCTTGAGCGACCATAAGGTCACCCGTGGCCCCGCGCTTGAAATGTCGATCGCGCCGCTCAGGTCCTACGTCTTCGAGACGATGCGCCACGGCCGCCTGTTCCTCGCCGGGGACAGCGCGCACATCGTGCCGCCGACCGGCGCCAAGGGCCTGAACCTCGCGGCATCCGACGTCGCCTATCTGGCGCGCGCGCTGATCGACTTCTTCGGCCGAGGTGACGAAGCCGGCCTGACCGGCTATCAGGCCCGTGCCCTGGCGCGCATCTGGAAGGCGGAACGCTTCAGCTGGTATCTGACCAAGCTGATGCATCGTTTCCCGGAGGACGGCGCGTTCGAGCACCGGATGCAGACCGCCGAGCTCGACTATGTCGCCGGCTCGCGCGCGATGCAGACCGCGATCGCCGAGAATTACGTGGGACTGCCGCTCTGATGCCTCTGCCCAACCGCCACGTCGGTCCGTTCACCGTGTCAGCGATCGGGCTGGGCTGCATGAACCTGAACCACGCCTATGGCACACCACCGGACGAGGCGCAGGGTATCGCCCTGCTCAACCACGCGCTCGATCTCGGCGTCACGTTTCTCGACACCGCAGCGCTCTATGGCGGCGGCGCGAACGAGCGGCTCGTCGCGAAGGTCATGCACCGTCGGTCTGAGTTCACGCTGGCGAGCAAATGCGTGCTCGACATGCGGAACGGGCAGCGCATCCTGGACGGCTCCCCCGACGCCATCGCTGCAACCCTGGACGCCGCACTCGGCCGGCTCGGCACGGATCATATCGACCTCTATTATCTCCATCGGCTCGATCGCGATGTCCCGATCGAGGAGTCGATCGGCGCCCTGGTGCGGGCAAAGGCGGCCGGCAAGATCGGCGCGATCGGCCTGAGCGAAATGTCCGCGGCGACCATCCGGCGGGCGCATGCCGTCCACCCCATCGCCGCCGTGCAAAGCGAATATTCGCCGGCCGTCCGTAACCCGGAAATCGCCGTGCTCGACACCTGCGCCGAACTCGGCATCGGCTTCGTCGCCTTTTCGCCGGTCGCGCGCGGACTGTTGGCGGGAAGCGTCCGCGACGACGCCTACGACCCCGGCGACATCCGCCGCAGCATGCCGCGCTTCATCCAGCCGCAACTGGCGCGCAATCTTACCGTCGTCGACCGATTCGACGCGGTGGCGCGGGGCGTTGGCATCACCCCGGCTCAACTCGCGCTGGCGTGGTTGCTGACCCGGGCGCCGCACGTCGTCCCCATCCCCGGAACGCGTTCGATCGCACATCTGACGGAAAATATCGCCGCGGGCGCGCTGACCCTGACCCATGACGTGCTGTCGCAGGTCGACGCGCTATTCCCGCCGAACCGCCTCGCCGGCGCTCGCTACCCGGCATCCGCACAGGCGCAGATCGACACCGAACTGCTGCCCGACGAACCCCTCGACGCCGCAGTGTGAACTGCGACGGCGACGCGCTCGTCCTTGGCGCGACTTGAGAGCAATCCCGTCGGAGACTCCGGGCCGAGCCTCGCTCCGGCTGGTAGACCCGATTTGAGCAGATGCTAGTGACGCGCTACGTATTCCCGCGCTCCGGTTTCAGGGGCGTCTTCTGGCGTCACGAAGCCTGCGAGCGAGATAGGCAGTTGTCAGCCAGGAGAGATCGCAGGGCGAAGAGTTGCAGGAGCATAGCCGGGCAATTGCAGCACTTTACCTGCTCAGTCCGACCCACGATCCCGCAAGACTTTAGGAACTAAAAAGCCCGCCGAGTCACTGACCTGGCGGGCTTTTTGAATGGTGGGCGTGGCAAGGATTGAACTTGCGACCCCTGCGATGTCAACACAGTGCTCTACCACTGAGCTACACGCCCACATCCCTTGCGGGAAGCGCGCTCCTAGCGGCCGAATCGGATCGGCGCAAGCGGCTTTGCCGATAAAATCTCAGATATGGCCGCTGGCGCTGCCGACCTCGAACATCCGGTCGACCTCCAGCACAAGGTCGCGCAGGTGGAACGGTTTGGACAGGACGCGGGCCTGGGGCATGGCCTTGCCTGCCTTCAGCGTCACCGCGGCAAAGCCGGTGATGAACATGACGCGGGTGTCGGGCGCGATGTCGGCGCAGCGCTGGGCCAGTTCGATGCCGTCCATTTCTGGCATGACAATGTCGGTCAGCAGCAGGTCGAACGCGTCGGCCTCCAGCAGCGGCAGCGCCGCCGTGCCGCGATCGACGGCGGTCACGGCGTAGCCCGAGCGTTCGAGCGCGCGGGCGAGATACTGGCGCATCACGTCATCGTCTTCGGCCAGCAATATTCGTATCATCGAACCATCCCCAGGATACGCCGGCAGCGACGATCCGCGCGCCTTGTATCTGCCAAGGCTTTAAGAATTTCCAGACGGAATGACGGGGTCGGGCACATGGTTCGTCGCCGCCGATTGTCCTGATCCACGTCAACGCGTAGCGTCGGGTCGTGACCGCCAGTTTCGACCGCCTCGGCCCTGCCCTGCCCTCCAGTCCCGTCGTGCTGTCGGTACCGCATGCGGGCCGTGACTATCCCGATGCCCTGGTCGACCGACTGCGCGTACCGCTGGACCATCTGCGGCCGCTGGAGGATCGCCATGTCGACACGCTCGCGCTGGCGGCACGCAAAGGCGAGATCGCCGTCGTCGCCCAGCGCCCGCGCGCCTGGATCGACCTGAACCGCAGCGAACGCGACCGCGACCCGCGGATCGATCTTGGCGCGGGGCGGTTCGGCGCGCCGCATCTGTCGTCGCGCGTACGCGGCGGCCTGGGCCTGATCCCGCGGCGGGCGACGGCCGGAACCGAAATCTGGGTCAGCGCCTGGAGCGCGGACGAGGTCGCCGCGCGCATTCTTGCCGATCATCGTCCCTATCACGCTGCAGTCGCCCAGGCGTTGGCGGCAGCGCACGCGCGGTTCGGCGTCGCGGTCCTGCTGGACCTGCATTCGATGCCGCCCCTGGCCGGGAAGGAGCCGGCACGGATCGTCATCGGCGACCGGTTCGGGCGGACGGCCGCGGCCCGGTTCGTCGCCCGGATCGAGGGGAGCGCGCGCCGT
>DASTEN010000098.1:0-2304 GCA_035709645.1 Sphingomonas sp. | reverse complement strand
CCCTTCGCCTTACGCTTCCGGCGCTTCGTAGCCCTTCAGTTCGTCGCCGATCAGGCGGACGACGTGGAGCACGTTGGTGCTGCCCGGCGTCTTGAACGGGACGCCGGCGCAGACGATCACGCTGTCGCCGGCGCCCGCGATGCCGTGGCGCAGCGCCATGCGCTTGGCCTTGCCGACCATTTCCTCGAAGGAATCGACGTCGCGGGTGTGGACGGCGTGGACGCCCCAGAGCAGTCCCAGCTTGCGCGCGGTGTCGAGTTCGGGCGTCAGCACCAGGATCGGCACCGACGGCCGTTCGCGCGCGATGCGTCGCGCGGTCGACCCCGAGGAGGTGAAGCACACGATCGCCTTCGCCGATGCCGTCACCGCGATGCCCTTCGCCGCTTCGGCCAGCGCGTCGGCGGTGGTCGGATCGGGTTTCAGCACGGTGAAGTGCACGCGGTCGCCGTGCGCCGGATCGCCTTCGACCGAAACCGCGATCGAATCCATCATCGTGACCGATTCGACCGGCCAGGCGCCCGCCGCGCTTTCGGCCGACAGCATGATCGCGTCGGCGCCGTCATAGACCGCGGTCGCGACGTCGGACACTTCGGCCCGCGTCGGGGAGGGCGACGTGATCATCGATTCGAGCATCTGCGTCGCGACGACCACCGGCTTGCCCTGGCGGCGTGCGGTTTCGACGATGCGCTTCTGGAGCGGCGGCACCGACTGCGGCGGCAGCTCGACGCCCAGGTCGCCGCGCGCGACCATCACGCCGTCGCAGTGCTCGACGATCTCCTCCAGCCGCGCGACCGCCGACGGCTTCTCGATCTTGGCGAGCAGCGCGGCGCGGCCGGCGATCAGCTTGCGCCCCTCCGCCAGATCCTCGGGCCGCTGGACGAAGCTCATCGCGATCCAGTCGACCCCGCAGTCGAGCGCGAACGCCATGTCGCTGCGGTCCTTTTCGGTCAGCGCGGCGAGCGGCAGGACCATGTCGGGGACGTTCAGGCCCTTGTTGTTGCTGAGCATGCCGCCGACGACGACGTCCGTCACGATCCGATCGGCGTCGTGTTCGACCACCCGCAGCACCATCTTGCCGTCGTCGAGCAACAGCCGCGCGCCGTTTTCGGCCACAGCGAAGATTTCCCTGTGCGGCAGGCGGACGCGGGTCGCGTCGCCCAGCGCCTCGTCGCGGTCGAGCACGAAGCGCTGGCCCGTCTCCAGCAGCACCTTGCCCTCGGCGAACTGGCCGACGCGCAGCTTCGGCCCCTGCAGATCGGCGAGGATCGTCGTCGGGCGGCCGAGCGTCTTCTCGATACTGCGGATCGCCGCGATTACCGGTCGCTTGGAGTCCTGGTCGCCGTGGCTCATGTTGACGCGGAAGGCGTCGGCGCCGGCTTCGAACAGCCGCGCGATCATCTCGGGCGTGCTGGAGGCGGGCCCCAGCGTCGCGAGGACACGGACCTTGCGGTTGCGGGGCGGGAACATGGCGGTCATGGGCATCCTTCGCACAGGGCTTTCGCGGGATTCCCTAGCCGCTAAACGGGGCGGCGTTCAATGAATAGGAATGCGTACATGGACGAATTGGATCGTATCGACGACAAGGCGGCCGCCGAGGCGTTCCGCCGGCTGGTCCGGCACCTGCGCCACCGCACCGATGCGCAGAACGTCGACCTGATGGGGCTGGCGGGCTTTTGCCGCAATTGCCTGAGCGACTGGGTCGGCGAGGCGGGCGGGCTGGACAAGGACACCGCGCGGGAAGCGATCTACGGCATGCCCTATGCGCAGTGGAAGGCGCAGCATCAGGGCGAGGCGACGCCCGAACAGTTGCAGCGGATGGCGGAGAGCGTTGCGAAGAACCCCGCCTGACGCACGAAGGGGCGGCACGCCGGCCGCCCCTTCTGCTTAGCCTGCGACAGCCGTTTAGCGGGTCGCGTCGGTGAAGCCCGACTTGCCGGGCACGCCGTCGTTGGCGCCGTTGCCGAAGCCGTTGTTGCCCTTGGCCTTCTTCGTCGGCGTGCAGGCCGGCGGGGTCGGGGTGCAGGGCGGCGGCGGGGTGTAGCAGCCGCCGGTGCCGCCGCTGATGGCCGTCAGTTCGGTCGTGGTCAGATGACGCATGATAATCCCTCCTGTTTGTGATTTCAGTGGTTTGGGTGTGCAGCGTGCCGCGCGAAAGCGGTAATCGACGCGGTAACCACGATTGTGCGTGCCGAAGTGCCGGGCAGGGTTAGCGGTCGTGGTTACCGTCCCGGCCCGGCGTGCCGCAGATCAGTAATAGAACACCGGCGAGGCCCAAGACCGGCTGTACGAGTAGCTGTAGCTCGA
>DASTEN010000097.1:0-2370 GCA_035709645.1 Sphingomonas sp. | reverse complement strand
GCGCCGACCTGCGCGAGCAGCTGCGCGACATCCAGAACGTCGCCCGGATCAATGCCGCGCGCGATGCGGCGTTCGCGCCGGCCGGCAGTGGCTATCCCACCGGATCGATCCAGTGTCTGATCAACGTCGACAGCAATCCGGCGAACAACGACCCGGCGTGCGTTCCGCTCAACCGGCTGGGCCTGAACGTCGCCAATCCCGCGGCGATCGCCTATGTACTGGGCGATCCGTATCGCGATCAGAAGATCGAACAGACCGTGGTCGGGGCAAATTTCTCCGCCACGCCGTTCGCGACCTGGGCGGGCGATGTCAGCGTCGCGCTGGGTGCCGAATATCGCAAGGAAAAGGTCAGCGGCTTCGTGCCCGATCAATTCCAGCCCGTGCCGATCCGCGACGCCGTCGGCAATGTCACCGGCGCGACCAATCGCTGGTCGGTCGGCAACTACCTGCCGAGCTTCGGGTCGTACACGGTCAAGGAAGCCTATCTCGAAACGGTCGTGCCGCTGGGCCTGGGACTGGAATTCAACGGCGCGGTGCGGGCGACGGATTATTCGACCGCGGGCTATGTCACTACGTGGAAGGCGGGCGCGACCTGGCAGCCGATCGAGGATTTCCGCCTGCGCGTCACGCGTTCGCGCGACATCCGGGCACCCAACCTGAACGATCTCTTCCAGGCGGGCACTGCTAACAGCGATTCGGTCAGCAATCCGGGCTTCGCGACCGGCACCAGCCCTAGCTTCGTACCGGCCGGGCTGACGCCGCAGTCCAGCTATGCCTATTCGGGTTTCGCGACCGGCAATCGCAATCTGGGGGCGGAAAAGTCCAACCAGTGGAATGTCGGCGCGGTTCTCTCGCCCCGGTTCCTGCCGGGCTTCAACCTCGCGGTCGATTATTTCGACATCAAGGTCGATAACGGCATCAGTGCGTTCAGTGCGCAGCAGATCGTCAATCTGTGCTTCCTGGGCGAGCAGGCATTCTGCGGCGCGATCACGACCGATCCGGCGCGCACGCAAAATGCGTCGCAGCCCTACCTGATCATCCAGACCCAGCCGTTCAACGCCGCCAGCCAGAAGGTCCGCGGCGTCGATATCGATGCGTCGTACCGCCTGCCGCTAGATCGGCTGTTCGATGCATCGGAGGGCGCCTTCACGGTCCGCGGCGTCGCGACGCGGTACATCGAAAACCGCTTCGACAGCGGCGTGCCAAACACGGTCATCGTCAATTCGGTGGGCGTCAACGGCGGGCAGGGCAGCACGCCGACGTGGATCTACCGCGTCAGCGCCGCGGTCGATACGCCGGACTTCTCGATCACCGCGATCGGTCGCGGCGTGAGTTCCGGGAAATACGTTGCCAACGCCATCGTGTGCACGACCGGTTGCCCGGCATCGACGACGAACGCACCGACGTATGACGACAACAGCATCTCGGGCCTTTTCTACGCCGACCTGAACATCACGCAGAAGATCAGGTTCGGAAATGCCGAAGCGCAGATGTTCCTGAACGTGAACAACGTGTTCGATCGCTGGCCGATGCTGGTTCCGGAAACGGGCCTGGCCGCGAACAGCACCTATTCGGACTTGCTGGGCCGCCAGTTCCGGTTCGGTTTCCGGATGATGACCCGCTAACCAGTCTGCCGGAGCGGTTTTGCGGTGCATAGCTCGCGAAACCGCTCCGCCAGAAAGTCGATCGCCAGTTCGACCCGCGCGGGCCGCAGCGGGCTGGGCGGGGTGAGCAGGTGCAGCGCGATCCCTGCGCTCGACCATTCGGGCAGGATTTCGACCAGCCGCCCGGCGGCGATTTCGGGGTCGACGATGAAGTCGGGCAACCGCGCTATGCCGATGCCGGCGCACAGCGCGGGCAGCATCGCATCGCCGTTGTCGGTCACCAGTGGCCCCGCTGGGCGTACCGCTGCGTCCTCATCGCCCGGGCCGCGGAAATGCCAGGTGCCGATCGCGTTTGCATAGGCGAAGCAGGCGTGGGTCGCGAGGTCGGCCGGATGCTGCGGGGTGCCGTGTCGCGCCAGATAGTCGGGTGCGGCGACCACACGGACTGTTACCGGCGCCAGCCGCCGCGCGCGCAGCGAACTGTCGGGCAGGTCGGCGATCCGCAGCGCGATGTCGAAATTCTCCGCCACGATATCGACGCGAGCGTCGGACAGCCGCAGATCGATCTCGATCCCCGGGTGCGACGCGATCAGGTCGGCGACCGCATCGGCGACGAAGCGGATGCCGAAGGTGATGGGGGCGGCGATGCGAACCAGGCCCGTCGGCGCGCTCGCGGCGTCGCGGGCGGCTTCCTCGGCGCCCTGCGCCTCGGCCAGGATGCGCGCGGCCCGCGTCGCCAGTGCCTGCCCGCTGTCGGTCAACGCCA
>DASTEN010000096.1:0-2460 GCA_035709645.1 Sphingomonas sp. | reverse complement strand
TCCCGCCTTCGGGGTCCCCGCAAAGTAGTACTTTGCGGGGTGCCCCTCCGCGGGAATGACGAAATTTATGGATGGGGATTACAGCTTGACGACGTTCGACGCGAGCGTCGGCTCCACATCGGCGTACAGCGACGCCATCGGTTCGTCCGCGACGGCGACCGTCTGGTCCGAACCGAAGCCGTTGAACGCGGTCCGCATGGCCGAGCCATAGGCGCCGAGCATCCCGACCTCGATATAGTCGCCCGCGCGGATGTCCGCCGGCAACAGGAACGGGCCGGTCATATGGTCCAGATCGTCGCAGGTCGGGCCGTAGAAGCTGAACGCCATGTCCTTGGCGTTGCTGTCCGGCTCGCGCAGCAGGCGGACCGGGAAGCGCCAGCCGATGTGCGCGGCGTCGAACAGCGCGCCATAGGCACCGTCGTTGATGTACAGTTCATCACCGCGACGCTTTTCGACGCGGACGATGATCGAGCTGTATTCGGCGCACAGCGCACGACCCGGCTCCGCCCACAATTCGGCCGAATAGCTGATCGGCAGCGATTCGAACGCGCGGTGGATCGTCTCGAAATAGCGCTCCAGCGCCACCGGCTCCATGCCCGGATAGACGCTGGGGAAGCCGCCGCCGACATCGATCACGTCGACCGTCACCGCCGCCTCGACGATGGCCGCGCGCACGCGCTCCATCGCCTGCGCATAGGCGTCGGGCGACATCGCCTGGCTACCGACGTGGAAACAGATGCCGAGCGCGTCGGCCGCCTGGCGCGCCGCGAACAGCAACGCCTTCGCCTCATCCGGCATCACGCCGAACTTCGATGCCAGGCTGAGCTTCGACAGGTCGGACGACACGCGAATCCGCACGCACAGCGTCAGGTCGGCCGCTGCAACGCCGTTCCACGACGTCGCCGCGACGATCTTGTCCAGCTCTTCCATCGAATCGAGCGAGAAGACGCGGACGCCATGCTCGAAATACGCCTGGTGGATCGCTTCCTCGGCCTTGACCGGGTGCATGAAGCACAGGGTCGCGTCGGGCAGGGTCCGGGCGACCAGGCGAACTTCGCCCAGCGACGCGACGTCGTAATGCGTCACGCCCGAATCCCACAGGATCTGAAGCAGGTCGGGGCTCGGGTTCGCCTTCACCGCATACATCGACCGGCCCGGGAACTTCTCGACGAAGAACCGGGCGGCCCGCGCAGCGGCGTGCGGACGAACGAGCGTCACCGGCTGAACCGGCTTACCCTTGGCGATCTCAACGGCGTTACGAACCGTTGTCGGGGCAGCTAGCCCCAGCGCGCAATCTTGCTGGTGCAACTCAAGGGACCTCCAATGCCAGGACTTGAAGTCCCGGACTTTCAGTTCACGAACACTGCCTTGCGGTGGAAGTCCCATGGGGCAGCGGAGGCGGCGAAATAGGGTCGTCGAACGGCTGTGTAAAGTGTTTCGTTGCGTGCCATTTTGCGGCAGGGTCGAACCGTGACAATCGTGCGACAACCCACCCGCGCCGGCGTGCGCGACGCCGCCGCCAAGATGGCCGATCTGCTGCCCCCGACACCTCTGCTGCGCGCCGAGATTCGGGGCGTGGAACTGGCCTTCAAGGCCGAGTCGCTGCAACCGATCGGGGCCTTCAAGATCCGTGGTGCCTGGCATCGGCTGACCGCGGTCGATGCCGACGCGCGGCGGCGGGGCGTCGTCGCCTTTTCCTCCGGCAATCATGCGCAGGGTGTCGCCTGGGCGGCGCGCGAACTCGGCATGCCGGCGGTCATCGTGATGCCCGACGACGCGCCCAGGGTGAAACGCGACTCGACGCTGGCGCTGGGCGCGGAGGTGGTGGGGTGCAACCGCTTCACCGACAGCCGCGAAAAGATCGCCGCGCATCTGGCCCACGCCCGCGGGGCGGTGCTGGTGCCGAGCTTCGACGACGCCTGGGTGATCGAGGGGCAGGGGAGTGCGGGTATCGAGGCGGAGGACCAGTTCGAGGAGATCGGCTGGGGCCCGGTCGAGCATGTCGTGACGCCCTGCGGCGGGGGCGGCCTGTCGGCGGGCCTGGCGCTCGCGCTGCCCGAGGCGACGATCACGATCGTCGAACCCGAAGGCTGGGACGACATGCGCCGCAGCCTGGAGGCCGGCTGGATCGAGGAGGTGCCTGCGGACGCGCCGTACACCTCATGCGACTCGCTCCAGACGAAGCGGGTGTCGCACCTGACCTTCGACGTCCTGTCGCGGCGGGGCGCTACCGGCGTGGCGGTGACGGAGGCCGAAATCCGCGCGGCGCAGCGCTGGGCGGCGGCAAAGCTGCGGCTGGTCGTGGAGCCGGGTGGCGCGGTGGGAATCGCGGCGCTGCTGGCGGGCAAGATCGAGCCGCAGGAGAATATGATGGTGCTGGTGTCGGGCGGAAACGCCGACCCGGAGGCCTATGCGAAGGTGCTGAGCGGGGTCGATTGACCCCCTCCGTGCTCCCGCGCA
>DASTEN010000095.1:0-7602 GCA_035709645.1 Sphingomonas sp. | reverse complement strand
CCCGCTCAGTGAAGCCGATATCCAGCCCTGGCTCGACAAGCGCCGCCCGGGCACCAGCCGTTTCACCACCCAGCGGCGCGAACCGGACGCGGTGCGCATCCTGTCGGGGGTGTTCGAGGGGCGGACCACCGGCACGCCGATCAGCCTGATGATCGAAAACGTCGACCAGCGATCGAAGGATTATTCGAACGTCGCACTCGCCTATCGGCCCGGCCATGCCGACTATGCCTATGACGCCAAATACGGCTTTCGCGATCACCGCGGCGGTGGGCGATCGTCGGCGCGCGAAACCGCGGCGCGGGTCGCGGCGGGTGCGGTCGCGCGGCTGGTCATCCCCGAAGTGACGATCACCGGCTGGGTAGAGGCGATCGGCGGCGACGCGGCCACCGGTTTCGATTCCGCGCAGATCGGCGAGAATCCGTTTTTCGCTGCCGATCGCGACGCTGCCGCGCGGTGGGAGACGCTGGTCGATACCGCCCGCAAGGCCGGGTCGTCGCTGGGCGCGGTCGTCGCGTGCGAGGCGACCGGCGTGCCGGCCGGTTGGGGGGCGCCGCTGTATGCCAAGCTCGATTCCGAACTGGCGGCCGCGGCCATGTCGATCAATGCGGTCAAGGGCGTCGAGATCGGCGACGGGTTCGCAGCGGCCGCGCTGTCGGGCGAAGCGAACGCCGATCCGATGCGCCCCGGGATCTCGGGCCCCGACTTTCTGGCCAACCATGCGGGCGGCATCGCCGGTGGGATTTCGACCGGGCAACCGGTACGCCTGCGCGTCGCGTTCAAGCCGACCAGCTCGATCCTGACGCCGGTCGAAACGATCACGCGGGCAGGCGACGCTGCTGAAATCGCAACGAAGGGCCGCCACGATCCTTGCGTCGGCATCCGCGGCGTACCGGTGGTGGAGGCGATGATGGCATTGGTTCTGGCCGACCAGAAGCTGCTTCACCGCGCACAATGCGGGTAGGACGTGGCTGATCAGGGTTAGGCGGACTCTCCTTTTCCCGCGCCGCGCGTTGGTGGTGCACGGAATTTAAGGAGAGACTGACATGACCAAGTTTCTGATTGCCGGCCTGTTTGCCGCTGGCCTGTCGACCGCGGCCGTCGCGCAGACCACGACCCCGCAGACGACGCCGATGCCGGGGACGCAGCAGACGATGCCGGCAGATCCCGCGACGCCGGCCAACCCGGCGACGCCGGCGGACCCGACGATGTCGCCGGCAACGCCCGCCGACCCCGCCACCCCGGCGACACCAGCGGATCCGATGACCACGACCACGCCGGATACGACGACCACTACGACCAGCACGCCGACGACGACCGATGATCCGGCAATGACACCGACCGACGGCGAAAAGCCGAAGAAGGACAAGAAGCGTCCTCGCTAAGCCGTTGAGTCGCTGAATCGAACCGCCGCGCCGACATCGGTCGCCGCGGCGGTTCTCTCAGTTTCTGTCATCTTCGCGAACGCGGGGAGACATTCTGGCCGAGCGCAGAGGGGCTCGTCACGGCCAGCGGCAATCGCTTCCCACCTTCGCAAGACCTGTGCGCTGATCCTCTCATGCTCGCGACCGCTGTCTGTGTTCCAGTGCGGGCGCAAACATGTGGTCAACCAAAACACCGGAGACCACGCTACTCGTCACCCTGGGCTCCCGCCTACGCGAGAGCACATGCAGCATTTTACGAAGGACTCGCCTACGCGGGAACGACAAGGGACAGGGACGCCGCTCAATCCGCAAACGGATCGCGCACCAGAATCGTGTCTTCACGCTCCGGACTGGTCGATACCAGCGCCACCGGGCACTGGATCAGTTCCTCGACGCGGCGGATATATTTGATCGCCTGTGCCGGCAGATCCGCCCAGCTGCGCGCGCCCGCGGTCGTTTCCGACCAGCCGGGCATGGTTTCCCAGACCGGCGTGACCTGCGCCTGATCCGCGGCGTGCGCCGGGAAATGGTCGAGCATCTGGTCGCCAAGCCTGTAGCCGGTGCAGATCCGCACCTCCTCGAACCCATCGAGCACGTCCAGCTTGGTCAGCGCGATGCCGGTAACGCCCGATACCGCGACCGACTGACGCACCAGCACCGCGTCGAACCAGCCGCAGCGGCGCTTGCGGCCGGTAACGGTGCCGAATTCGTGGCCGCGCACGCCTAGCCGCTCGCCGGTTTCATCCTCCAGCTCGGTCGGGAACGGGCCCGATCCGACGCGGGTGGTATAGGCCTTGGCGATGCCCAGCACGAAACCGACCGCGCCCGGCCCCAGCCCCGATCCCGCCGCCGCGGTACCCGCGACGGTGTTCGACGAGGTGACGAAAGGATAGGTGCCGTGGTCGATGTCGAGCAGCACGCCCTGCGCACCTTCGAACAGCATCCGCCGGCCCTTGGCCTTTGCCTCCGCCAGCAGTTTCCAGGCCGGCTTGGCATAGGGCAGCACGAAATCGGCGATCTCGCGCAATTCGGCCAGCAGGCGCTCGCGGTCGATCGGCGGCTGGCCGAAGCCGGCGCGCAGCGCGTCGTGGTGCGCAGTCAGGCGGTCGAGCTGCGGACCCAGCGCATCGAGGTGCGCCAGGTCGCACACGCGAATCGCGCGGCGCCCGACCTTGTCCTCGTACGCCGGGCCGATCCCGCGGCGGGTCGTACCGATCTTGCCCGCGCCGCTCGCATCCTCGCGCAGCGCGTCGAGATCGCGGTGGAACGGCAGGATCAGCGGGCAGGTGTCGGCGATGATCAGCGTGTCGGGCGAAATCGCGACGCCCTGCCCCGTCAGCTTGGCGATTTCGTCGCGCAGGTGCCAGGGATCGAGCACCACGCCGTTGCCGATGACGCTGGGGGTGCCGCGGACGATGCCCGATGGCAGCAGCGACAGCTTGTACACGTTTTCGCCGACGACCAGCGTATGGCCGGCGTTATGGCCACCCTGGAATCGCACGACCATGTCGGCGCGTTCCGCCAGCCAGTCGACGATCTTGCCCTTGCCCTCGTCGCCCCATTGGGCGCCGATCACCGCGACGTTGGCCAAATCTCAGTACCCCGATTGTTCGTGGAAGCCGCCGGCGCCCCTAGCCGACGGGGGCGCGCGCGTCGAGCGTCTGGCGCACCCGCATCGCCAGCGTCATGACATCGAACGGCTTGCGCAGCACGCCGGGGTCCAAGGCCCCACCCTCTTCGCGGGTATAGCCGCTGGTGAACAGCACGCGCAGGTCCGGCTGCCGCTGGCGTGCGGCGGTCGCCAGCTCGCGTCCGGTCATTTCGGGCATCACCATATCGGTGAACACCAGATCGGGGGTGAAGCCGCCATCGATCAGCCGCAACGCACTCGGCCCGTCGGGCGCGGCGGTGACTCGGTAGCCAAGCTCCTCCAGCGCCTCGATCGAGAAATTGCGCACCCGCTCCTCATCCTCGACGACCAGCACCGATTCGCCGGCGTGGGCACGTGGCGCCTCGGCATTGGTCGGCGCTGGTGCGGTCGGCACCCGGCCGCTGCCGTCGCGCGGCAGCAGGATGGTGATGCACGTCCCATCGCCGACGGCGGTGTCGAGCGTGATGTGGCCGCCCGATTGCCGGACGAACCCGAACACCTGGCTCAGGCCCAGCCCCGTCCCCCGGCCGACCGACTTGGTGGTGAAGAAGGGGTCGAACGCCCGCGCCGCGGTTTCGGGATCCATGCCGGTGCCGGTATCGGACACCGAAATCAGGACGTAGTCGCCCGGCGCCATCCCCATCGACGCGGCCTCGGCCGAATCGATCGGGCGATTTGCCGTCGTGATCGTCAGCCGCCCGCCGCGCGGCATCGCATCGCGGGCGTTGACCGCCAGGTTGACCAGCGCGTTTTCGAGCTGTCCGCGGTCGGTCCGCGCCGGCCAGGCGTCGGCCGCCAGCTGCGTGTCGATCTGGATGCCCTCCCCCAGCGTACGGTCGAGCAGTTCGGTCATTCCGTCGACCAACAGCCCCAGGTCGGTCGGCACCGGATCGAGCGCGGTCTGGCGCGAGAAACTGAGCAGGCGCTGGGTCAGCGCCGCCGCGCGCGTCGCCCCGTCGCGCGCCGCCTCTACATAGCGGCCGACGTCGGTCCGCCCCTGCGACACGCGGCGTTCGAGTAGGTCCAGCGCACCGATGACGACCGCCAGCATGTTATTGAAATCATGTGCGATCCCGCCGGTCAACTGGCCGACCGCCTCCATCTTCTGCGCCTGCCGCAGTTGGGCTTCGGCGGCCATCAACTGTTCGGTCCGTTCGATCACCGCATTCTCGAGATCGATGCGCGACCGCGCCAGGACATCGCGCGCCTCGACGATTTCCTGGATGTCGGTGCAGGTGCCGAACCACCGGACGATCCGGCCGTCGGGTTCCAAGACCGGTAGCGCCGTGCCCAGCACCCAGCGATAGGTACCGGTGTGGTGGCGCAGGCGATATTCGATGCGGTACGGGTCGCCCGTCGCCAGGCTGTGGCGCCACTGTTCCCAGGCGCGGTCCCGGTCGTCGGGATGGAAGATGTCGGCCCAGCCTTTGCCGTCGGTCGATCCGTGCGGCACGCCGGTGAAATCATACCAGCGTTCGTTGAAATAGTCGTGGAAGCCATCGGGCAGCGTCGACCATACCATCTGATCGATCGAATTGGCGATGGCGCGAAACTTCGCCTCGCTTTCGGCAAGCGCGGTGACGGCGTTGGCACGGTCGACCGCATCCCACGCCGCTTCCGCGACCGCTTCGATCAGCGAGACTTCATCGGCACTCCAGTGACGTGGCCGGTCCTGGTTGACATAGACCCCGGCGACCCAGCGGCCATAGCGCAACAGCGGCACGCCGACCCCCGCACCGGTGTCGACGCTGGTGCGTTCGTCGACATGAAGCTCGCGCCCCTCGGCGACATGATCGACCACGACCCGCGTCTCGCCGGCACGGTAGGTGCCCAGCGCCCTGGTCCCGAGCGCGTCGAGCGGCAGCGATCCCGTCAGCGGCGGCAGCGCCTCGCTGGTCCAGCAGGTGTCGAAATGGACGGTGTCGCCGTCGATCCGCACGAAGCCGACCCGATCGGCCGCCAGCCGCCGGCCAAGCGCCGCAGCGGCGACGCGTTTGATCTCGTCGGCCTCGCCCAGACGCCGCAGCTGATCGTTCAGACGGTACAGGAAATCCTGCGCTTCGGTCGCAGCGCGCAATTCCCGCGCCGCATCGCGTGCCGCTTCCTCGGCGGTGCGTCGCGTCGTGATGTCGAAACTGATGCCGGGAAAACGGATCGCGCGTCCTGCCGCGTCGAACTGCGCCCGCCCCTGTGCCACGACCCAGCGGACTTGGCCGCCGGTGCGGACCAGGCGATATTCCTCCATGAACGGCGCGCCCGTCGCCAGAGTCGTATCGATCCCGGCCTGGACGCGCGGCAGGTCGTCGGGGTGTATGCCGCCGAAGAACGCCTCGATCGGCGCCCCCGCCTCGGCCAGCGTGGGGTCGACGCCGTACAACCGGGCAAAGCGTTCGTCGGCAGTGATGCGGTTTTCGACCACGTCCCAGTCCCACGTTCCGATGCTGAGCGACGAACTGAGCGCGAGCTGCAGCCGTTCCTCGCTACGCCGCAGCGCATCCTCGGCGCGGGCGCGGTCGGTGACGTCGTTGGCCTGGATGAAGATGTCGGTGACCTGACCGTCGATGCCCCGGATCGGCTGGCAGACGATATCGAGCTGGCGGATTTCGCCCACACCGCCGCCGGCTGCGAACATCGGTACCCGGGCGGCATCGGCGCGATACGCGACGCCCGTATCCCAGACCTCGCGCAGAACCGAGTCGAAGCCCGTCCCGACGACTTCGGGCAGCGCCTCGACCAGCGACTTGCCCAGTATGTCGCGGCGCCCGACCAGCGTGGCATAGCCATCATTGGCGAATTCGAACACCAGATCGGGTCCGTGAAGCAGCGCAACCGCGCTCGGCGCCTGATGAAACAATTCGCGCAGACGCCCGATCTCGCGGACATTCTCGCGCTCGGCCAGCACCAGGCGGGTGGTTTCATTCCCCTGGTTGAAGATACCGACGATCTCGCCGCTCTCGTCGCGGATCGGGGACAGGCTGTAGTTGAACCATGTCTGCACCGGCACGCCATCGCGCACGAAGGTCAGCGGCTGGTCATAGGCGACGACGCTTTTCCCGGACGACAGCACCTGGCGGAATTCGGGGCCGACGACGTCCCACAAATCCTGCCAGACCTCCGCCGCCGGCTGGCCCAGACATTCGGGATGCCGCTCGGCGGGGATGACCGACCAGGCGTCGTTGTACAGCAGCCGCATCTCCGGCCCCCAATAGACGCAGGTCGGGTGGCTGGACGACAGGCATACGCCCAGCACCGTGCGCAGCGTGCCCGGCCAGTCGGCGATCGGCCCGAGCGGCGTCTGCGACCAGTCGCGGTCGCGGATCCGCCGTCCCATCTCTCCGCCATGATCCAGGAAGCGCAGCCCCATGGTATCGGCTGGTCGGTCAGTCGCGTGCATCTGTCAACATCGTCATCGACACCAGCCGTTGCGGAAGGCATGAAACGCGCAAAGCAAGGAGATGATGCATGAAGGTTGCGAGCCTGAAGCACGGCCGGGACGGCCGGCTGGTGGTGGTGTCGAACGATCTCGCCTGGTGTGCGGATGCGACCCATATCGCCCCGACGCTGCAGGCCGCGCTCGACGACTGGGACCGGCTGCTGCCCGACCTGAAGAACCTGCAGACCGACCTCGACCACGAAGTCATCCCGCGCATCCGTTTCCATGAACACGACGCCGCCTCGCCGCTGCCGCGCGCGTACCAGTGGGCGGACGGATCGGCCTATGTGAACCATGTCGCGCTGGTCCGTCAGGCACGATCGGCCGAGATGCCCGAGACGTTCTGGCACGATCCGCTGATGTATCAGGGCGGGTCCGACGGTTTCCTGGGACCCCGCGACCCGATTCCGTTGGCCGACGAAAGCTGGGGCTGCGACCTGGAGGCCGAAGTGGTCGTGGTCACCGGCGACGTGCCCTTGGGCGCGACCCGCGAAGAGGCGCTCGACGCGATCCTGCTGGTCGGCCTCACCAACGATGTCAGCTTGCGCAACCTGATCCCGGGCGAGCTCGCCAAGGGTTTCGGCTTCTTCCAGTCCAAGCCGGCAAGCGCGTTTTCGCCCGTCTTCGTGACGCCCGATGCGCTGGGCGATTGGTGGCGGGACGGCAAGCTGCACCGCAAGCTGATGGTCGACCTGAACGGCCAGCCCTTCGGCCGTGCCGAGGCCGGCGTCGACATGACCTTCGATTTCGGCACGCTGGTCGCGCATGCCGCCAGGACGCGCAAGCTGGGCGCGGGCACGATCATCGGGTCGGGGACCGTCAGCAACCGCGATGCCGATGGCGGTCCGGGCAAGCCGATCGCCGAGGGGGGCGTCGGCTATTCCTGTCTGGCAGAGGTGCGCACCGTAGAGACGATCCTGCGGGGCAAGGCGGAGACGCCGTTCCTGAAGGCGGGCGACACCGTTCGCATCTGGGCGGAGGACGACAGGCATCATCCGATCTTCGGGGTGATCGAACAGACGGTCGGCGAGTGAATTAGCGCCCGCTAATTCACGTCGCGCGCCGACCGACGGCCGGCGGGCGTCAGCCCCCCCCAC
>DASTEN010000094.1:0-15413 GCA_035709645.1 Sphingomonas sp. | reverse complement strand
GAAAAGAAGGCGGGGCAAATCCCGGTCGAGCGGCTGCGCCGGCTCAAGCCAGCGATGATGCCGGTCAACCTTACCGACGCCAATATTGCCAAGAGCCGCTACCGATCGAAAGGGTAAGTTGAGCGGGCACACTACGTCGCCTTCTTCGCCCGTGCGGCCGTCGCTTAGCTCAGCTCATGGTCAGCCAATGCCTTAAAGGGTCTGTAACGATCACTGGCGGAGCATAAGCGGAAGGATGGCACCCCAGCTTTTAGGAAGGGTCGGGATAACCCCAACCTTCCCAACATGCTCGCAAAGTCAGCGACTTACGCCCCAACATTCACCCCAACTGAACCCCAACCTGATTGGGGTCTTTAAAAGCAATTTCATCAGACAAGAATATTCAATATTTTCAATGGGATTGGGTTTCTAGGCTGCTGATGTTGGGAAAGATTGGGGTCGGATGCCAACGTCGAAAGCCGCAGAATTGCGACGATTTCTGGCCGCTTTGTCGGGGTGGTTGGTGAAGTTGGGGTTTTCCCGACACCGCCCTGAAATGTCGCCGTTGGTATGCGCCGCTATCTGGCCAAACCGGTTGCGTTAAAGACACGGACATCCGGCAGACTACTGGAAGAGCTATGATAACCCTTCATCTCCCGAACTGCCTGCAGTCGTTTCCCGAAGAGGCTGCCATCGTCGGGCGAATAGTCATCCAATATGGCGAAATTGAATGGATGCTGTGCCGTGTCGTTGGTGGACTGATCGGCGACTTTGAAGCTGCAATGAAGAGTATGTACCGGGTAAGAGGTGAGCTATCTCGATTGGAGATAGCAGATGCACTCGTAACTAACAGACGAATGACCGAAAGTTTCGCATTAGTATATGAGAATACTTTAGAGGGGGTTGAGACCTGTCGAGTTATTAGGAACAGCTACGCTCATGCGCACTGGCTTAGTAGTCATGAAGAGAAATTTGGGTTCTACGATTTAGAAAGACTCGCAAAAAGGCGGGATACCGTTACCCTTAGTGAATTACGTATTTCTGTATTAAGCAAAGAATTGCTGATCCGGCAGGAGGTCTTTTTCTCAGAGGTTTTGCATAACCTTATCCACATGTTCTACGAGGTGGATTTTGAAAGGAATGATCGGCCATATGAGGCCCGCTATCTCCGCTTGCAAACGCCGCCTAGGGCGACCTGGGCTGAGCGCTGAAAACAATACCGCGCGGACTATCTACGACCTCGTTGGGTTGCATCAATTCGCATTGAGGCTGCGGCAGCAAGCGCCGCATTGGCAGCACTTGGTGAGGTAGGCTGCATCGAAAATACGATTGCATCAAAAGAGACCTAGAAAGCTCGCGGGCGAGGCGGGGGTTCTTGCGCCGCTTTTGGGGTGGCGGGGCGGCAGGGGCCGGCCTGGTCTGCGATCAACGGTCAATGACCGAGGTAGGGCGGCGCGCTGCTCAGGCCGCAGCCGGACCAGCGACAGCGCCGTCCAGGACGGTCAATGTATTTTCCTAACGGCCTCGATTAGACTGCTCGACGAACTAATCGGAGCGGCTCGATGGCGTTGATTTGTGATCTGGCACGGATGCGCGAGGGCCTCCGGGGAGACCCGAAGTTCAAGCGGATCGTTGGAGCGCTGGACACCGCCGCACTGGCGCAGGCCTGCGGCGCCGACCTCTCGCAGTCAGCTGCGTCCGTCGCTGCTCTTGATGAAATGGAGGCGATGCCGTTGCCTCATTCGATGACGGCGAGGATCGCGCGTCAGGCGCTGCTGCACTCTTCGATACTGCTCTACGCCAGGGCTACTCATGGGAAAGGCGAGGGAGGACGCGGAGCCGTGCAGCAGGTGAAGTCGCTTCTTCCAGCACACCTGCGGCAGGACCATACGGACCTGATTAATTTTAGGAACCGCTCCGTGGCGCACGTCCACTCCGGCGACACGCCAGACTCATGGCATCAGTCTTACGCCTTCCTGGTTCCAGTGCCGGGAAGTGCGGCGTGGCAGCCCGCTATGACGACCCGTTCGCTGATGCAGAACAAGGAGGCAATCGCTTCTCTCCGCAGAGTGCTACCTGCGGCGCAGAAAATCTTATACGACCGTTTTCAGAATGCGCTGAATAGCGCGATGGAACAGATGCAAACAGAACAACCCGACATCGAGCCCTTCTTGGTCGATCCGCAGTCACTGTTAAAGGACCCGGAGGTTGCTGCTGCTTTGCTGTCCACTCAGGGCAACGGGACATCAGCTACTATCTTCGCTTAGTGGCGCAGGCGGGCAGTAGATCTAAGCCGCCGCCGGCACTGCCCGCGGCTTGAACCGGACCGCTTCGAAGCCGAGCCGCTCGTTGATTTCCAGAAACGCGGAGGTCAGCGGCAGGATCTCTAGCTCGAAGAACATATCGACCGCCTCGCTAATCTTGCCGAGCTGCGAGCCCTGCTCCGGCACGATGCCCAGCACCGACGGCGGCGTCCGGTGTGCCGCCAGCACGTCGTTGCGCGTCGCGTTCTTGATGCCCAGGAACTCGTCCTTCGCCCCGACCTCGGCGATCGGCAGAATCTTCAGGCTTCCTTCCTTGCCGCCGGGCGCGTGGACAAACAGGTTCTTGAAGTTGCCCGGTCCCTTCGAGTTCTTCAGCGCATCGCGCAGGGCATCGGTGTCGTCCTCGTTGATGTCGCCGGTCGCGTAGAGGATGTACCCGGCGTGCGACCCGTTGAGGTAATATCGGCGCCGGAACAGCGTCGCAGCCTCGTTAAGCAGTGCCGACTGAAGCGCGCTCAGATACTCCGGGACGCCGTAGATCTCCTGGTTCACATCGGGCTGCAGGATCTGGACGACGCTACCCGGCTCGAACGGCGCCGCCGCGGTGACGCCCGGCACCCAGAAGAACTCGCCGTCGACCAGGCCGCGGCGCGTGTATTTCGCCAGCGCATGGTTGAGCCCGATGACCCGGCCGAGCAGGTTGCGCCGCGCCTCCAGATAGGCGTTGCCGAAGACGAGATAGTCCTGCGCCGCCGCCTTAAACGCCGCTCGCGACAGGACCGGCGTGGGATCGGCCGCGCTGCGCGGCACCGGATCGAACGCCGCGACCAGCAGGTTGCGCTTCAGCATGATCGCCGAGCTGTGGTGCGGCGACACCCGGAACGCCCGCGCCAGACCGTCTAGCGAAATCGGCGGCTCGTACCACCGGTCGTTCCGGTAGCACTCGACCATGTCCATGATCTCGCGCCGGTTCAGTACCGGCTCCGGATCCCCGAACGCGAACGCCTGGACGGCGGACGACGGCGCCGAGCTCGCCTGCAGCGCGCCCGTGGCCGCAGCCGCGGCTTCCCCCTGCGACATCCGTCGCGCCGGCCGGTGCTTGCCCATTAGAAGATCTCCATTCGCGTCTGCGGCCGTTGCTGGCCGTCCAGGGGTTCGTTGATGAAAATGTGCATCGCCGCCCAAGCGAGGTCGGCGTGGCCCACCGCGTCGGTACGGCTCGCCTTGAAGGTCACGCTCTTGCCGCTCTGGGTCAGCGCCTTCTTGATCGACAGGAACGCCGACTGGAGGTCGATCCAGCCCATGTCGTATTCGATGCGCTGGCGGGCGAAGCTGTGCTGCGCCTTCATGACCAGGCCGGTCTTCACCTCGAGCGAATATTCGATGGCGACAACGCCGCGGACCTTGGCGTCACGCAGGAGCTGATAGACCGCGGCGCCCACGCCCTTCTTGTCGATGCCGAGGTACGTGCAGTTGTAGCGGGCGAGCCGGGCGCGGACGAATTCGGCCTGGGTCTGGAAATCACCCTTGATCTGATGCCGCTCCAGCAGCCGGAACTTGCCGCCCGGCCCGGTCGGCGGCAGCGCGATCACCAGCGCGGCATTGTCGCCGTCCTCGCTTTCCTGAGGATCATAGCCCGCCCAGACCTCACGGTCGCCGACCGGGCGGGCGGCGAGCATGTCGACATCTTTCCATTCGACCAGCGTGTCGACGCCGCAGCGCTGCAGCTCGTTGAACTTGAACGCCGACAGGCTGTCGTCGACGAAATTGCACATCAGCAGGTTGGCGAATTCGTCGGGCGCATATTCGATGCGCAGCTCGTCGATGTTGAACAGGTCGCAGCCGCGCGCGGCGGCATCCTCGATCGTCACGATCTGGCGCCAGACCTTGTCGTCGCACAGCACGCCCGCGCTCAGCCGGGCATGGCTGACGTCGATCTCGATCCGGTCGGCCTTCTTGACCCGGCGGTTGCGGCGCTCCCCGGTCCAATAAGGGTGCGCCTGGTGCGCGATCGTCGATGGCGTCGAGAAATAGGTCCGGCGCCAGCGCTTGTGCATCGCCATGGCGCTGGCGACCTTGTTCAGCTCCTCGAAGCCGTAGGTCCAGAAGAACTCGTCGAAGTAGAAATTGCCGTGATAGCCCTGCGCCGTGCGGGCGTTGGTGCCGAGGAAGATCAGCTCGGCCGCCGGCTCGCCCTCGGGCATCGTCTCGGCCGTGACGACGATCGGGTCGCCCTGCAGCTTGACGCCGACCCGCGCCGCGAACTGGACGATGTACCCGCGGAAGATGTGCGCCTGCGCCTTCGACGCGGACAGGAAGATCTGGTTGCCGCCGCCGCGCAGCGCGTCGAGCAGCGCCTCGCGGGCGAAATACCACGTCGCGCCGATCTGGCGCGATTTCAGGATCATGCGGGTGCGCTGGTCCTTCGCCGCCCACCAGTCTTCCTGGTACCCGAACAGTTCGTCGTGGAAGATGCGCTCCAGCTCCTCGACCTGCTCGGTCGTGAAGTGGTTGCGCGGCGCCTTACCCTTGCGCTCGCCGGCGTTGCGGTTGGCGACCTTGTCGTTCAGGTCGCCTTCGTGCCCGCCGGGCGCTTCGTAGCGCCGGATCCGCGCGCCGGCCGTGACCTGCCGCATCAGCAGGTCGATTTCCTTGAAGTCGTGCCCGGTCTTCTGGTCTTTCCAGATCAGCGTGTTGAGCCGGCCTTCGAGGCTGTCCTCGATCTTGGCGAGGCATGACGCGTCGTCCCACCCCTGGCGCTGTTTCCAGCTCTCGATCGTCGCGCGGGCATAGGCCTTGCCGGTGTCGTCGTTGGCATAGCCCAGCTGGGCCAGCTCGTCGGCGATCTGGGTCACGCCCCATCCGCGCCAATACAGGCTGCGTGCCATGCGCTGCGCGGTCACCGGGATCGGGAACGCAGCAGCAGGCAACGGCATGCCGATATCGACGGGGAGCTTGCTCATGGCGCGGCGAACCTAGCCACGGCGCTCTGCCCGACCGCAGCGCCCGCTCTTGTAGAGACGCTCTCTACAAGACGGCTCGCTTGAGAAGCGCGGCACCTTCGGTCCCTTTGGACGCCTCCGAATGCCGGACTGCGCCGGCACCGACACGCGAACCGAGGGTCAGCCGAACATGGGCACCAAGAGCAAGTTCTTCCGCGCTTTCGTCGAAGGCCAGACCATCAGCGACAATCGCACGGTCACCGCCGAGATGGTCGACGACATCGTCGCGACCTTCAACCTTCAGACCTACACGCCGCGCATCAACGTCGAGCACATCGCCGGCTATTCGCCCGAACCGCCGTTCAACGGATACGGCGACGTCATCGCGGTGAAGGCGCAGACCGACGACGTCACGATCGACGGCAAGACGGAAAAGCGTCGCGCGCTCTATTGTCAGGTCGACGGCAACGATCAGCTCGTCGCGCTGTCGGAGCGCGACCAGAAGCCGTTCCCGTCGGTCGAGCTGACCCCGAACTACGCCGGCACTGGCAAGGTCGGCCTGGTCGGCCTCGCCTTCACCGACACCCCGGCCTCGATCGCGACCCAGCGTCTCCAGTTCGCCCGCGTCAACGGCAACCTGGCCTTCACTGCCACCGACCGCGCGGCCCTGGAGTTCGAGGTCGCGCCCGATAATCCCAGCGCTGGCCCGATCGCGGCGATGACCGGCTTTTTTAGCAAGCTGGGCGCGCTTCTGCCGACCGCACCGACGCCGCCGGCTCAGACCAACAACACGCCAGACCCAGCACCGCAGCCGCCGGCCAACGACAATTTCGCGAAGCTGACCGAGGGCATGGGCCTGATCGCCAAGAGCATCACCGCGCTCGACACGAAATTTTCGGGGCAGGTCAGCAGCCTGACGAAGGAATTCGGCACGATCAAGAGCAAGCTCGAATCGACCGAGGCGCTGTCGGGCTTCTCCCGCCAACCCGCGCCGGGCGGCTCGAACGCGATCGTCACCGACTGCTGATCGCCAGCACTTCCCCGCCGACCCCACGCCCTACTGACAGGACACCGCCATGCGCACCGCCACCCGCCTCGCTTACAATGCCTACGTCGGCCAGATCGCATCGCTCTCGGGCGTGCCCTCGGCGGCCGAGAAATTCACCGTCGAACCCTCCATCGCGCAGAAGCTGGAGCAGAAGACGCAAGCGTCGAGCGAGTTCCTGTCGCTCATCAACTTCGAAACCGTCTTCCAGCAGGAAGGCGAAAAGGTCGGCATCGGAATCACCAGCACGATCGCCGGACGCACCGACACCGACGCAGGGACCGAGCGCAAGGGCATCGACCCGACCGGCCTGTCGTCGACCACCTATCGCTGCGAGCAGACCAACTTCGACACCAAGATCAAATATGCGAAGCTGGACGCCTGGGCGCACAAGCCCGAGTTCCAGACGATCGTCCGCGACGCCATCACCCAGCGTCAGGGCCTCGATCGCATGATGATCGGGTGGCACGGCACCCACGTCGCCAAGCAGACCAACCGCGTCAACTTCCCGCTGTTGCAGGACGTGAACAAGGGCTGGATCCAGAACACCCGCGACGACGCACCGGCCCGCATCATCAGCGACGGTGCGCTGACCACCGGTGCCACCAAGGCGGTCTATGTCGGCGCGGGCACGCCGGTTGACGCGACCGGCAGCAACGTCGCCACGGCCGAGGTCGATTACGTCAACCTCGACGCGCTGGTCTTCGACGGGATCCAGCTGCTCGGCGAACAGCATCGCCGCCGCAACGACCTGGTCGTGATGGTCAGCGACGAGCTGGTCCACGACAAGAAGTTCGCGATCGTCAACAACGCCGGCGACAAGGCGACCGAGCAGCTCGCCCGCGACGTGCTGCTGCTGCAGGATAAGATCGGTGGCAAGGTCGCCGCGGTCGTGCCGAACTTCCCGGCCGGCACCGTGGTCATCACGACCTACAAAAACCTGTCGATCTACAACCAGGACGGCACCCGCCGCCGGGCGGTCATCGACAACCCGCGGATCGACGCGGTCGAGAACTTCGAGAGCGTGAACGAGGCCTATGTCGTCGAAGATTACGACCTGATCGCGATCATCGAGAACATCGTCATGGGCAAGAAGCCGGCGGCCTGACCGGCCGGCTTCGTCCGCATCCCTAGCTCGCTCCCACAGGACACGCCATGAGCCTCGCTCGCCGTCATCAGGATCGTATCCTGGCCGCACAAGCGGCGTCTGCTCCTGCCGCCGGGAGCGGGCTATCTGCCGAAATGCTCGCCGCAGATCGCGCCGCCGCGCAGATCGCCCTGCGCTTACAGCATGATCTGCGCCGTCTGAAGGAGATCAAGGCACTGCCGCGCAAGATCGCGGCCAAACGCGAGATGCTGCCCGAATATGCGGCGTGGATCGAAGGTCTGCTCGCCGCTGACCAGCCCGACACCGGGGTCGCGGCTGAAGTCCTGCCGACGATCATGGTCTGGCTGATCGACGTCGGCGACTATCCCGCCGCGCTGGATCTCGGCCGTTTCATCCTGCGCCACGGCGTCGCGATGCCGGCGCGCTATCACCGGGACGCGGCGTCGGTCCTCGCCGAGGATATCGCCGAGGCGGCGATTAAGGCGCAGAATGCCGACCAGCCCTTCGCGCTCGATATCCTCGAAGCGGTCGAGGAACTGACCGCCGACATCGACATGCACGATCCGATCGCGGCGAAACTGCAGAAGGCGGTCGGCGTCGAACTCGACCGGGCCGCGCGTGCTGCTGCCGAGGCCGGCACGCCGGAAGGCGCACTCGCCATGCTGCTGCGCTCCCGCACCGCCTTGATGGCCGCGCAGGATCTGCAGGACCGCATCGGTGTGAAGACCGTCCTGAAAAATGTCGAGAAGGCCATAGCGTCGGCCGCTCACGCACCTGCCGTTTCCGAAACCTGACCAGCTCGCCCCCGGCGCTCGGGGGCGGATCACGCGGGATGGGAGGGCGCTTCGGCGCTGAGGGCCATCGACCGACCTGATCCCCACCCCCGTGTTTTTCGAAGGATTGCCACCGTGCTGCCCGCCTCGATCGCCGACATCGCCGCTGCCGTCCTGGTCCTTGGCCTGGGCGCGTGGCTGACCCTGTACGGCGGCGTCTCGCTCGCGTTTGTCGACGCCGACGACCGCGCCCTGGATCTTCGCCACGGCATCAGCACGACCGCCTGCGGCCTGGTCTTCTTCGTTATGGCGGCGCTGGCGCTGTTGAGCTTCGGGCTGTGAGCGGCCTTGTCGTCAAGACAACCGGATCGGCGACCACGGCTCCGCCCGAAGCGCCGATCGCCAACGATGGCTTTTTCCCTGACGTCCCGCCGGCCGTCACCCGCGACCAGTATCGCATCCGCGACAATGTGACGCCGGCCCGGCTGCGCAAGGCGCTTGTCGGAGCGATCATCACGGTCGGCAATCAGCTCGGTGCCTTCCGCGACGAGCAGATGGCCGCCGGCCACGCGACCCTTGCCGCCGTGCCCGCGCCACAGATCGACGGACAGAGTCGCTTCGAGTTGCTCTATGCCCGCGCGGTCGGTGCCTACGCTAAGGCAGAGCTGGTCGAGGCGTATCGCGACATCGACACGACCACCGCGGGCCAGCGACAAGCGGAGGAAATGGAACCGTCGATCGTCGAGCTGCGGCGCGACGCGCTCCACGCCATTCGGGACATCCTCGGGCGTCCGCGCATGCGCAGCGAGCTGATCTGATGGCCGACACAGTCCACGCGCGGCAGGGCGAGACGCTCGACGCGCTAATTTGGCGCGCTCGCCGGCTCGGCCCGAGCAATCTGGGCGCCATTCTCGCCGCCAACCCCGGTCTTGCCGCCCTGGGCGGTGTGCTGCCGACCGGCACGCCCGTCGTCTTGCCGGACACGCCGGCAACTCCCGTCGTCCGCGACATCATCCAGCTCTGGGACTGACATGGACAAGGCCACTCTTCAGCATGCGCTCGATGTCATCGGCGCCTTCCTGCTCGGCCTGATGCCGGCCGCGCTCGGCGCCGCGGTCAGCCTCGCCTACGAAAAAGGCCTGACCTGGGGGGACCGGTTCGTCCAGTTTTCGGTCGGCGTCATCGTCTCCTGGTTCGCGACCCGCGCGGTCGGCGCCATCATGCAGCTCGATCCCTTCGTGTTGCAGGGCGTCGCCTTCACCCTGGGCATGATCGCATTCAAGGCCGCGCCCGGCTTCGTGTCGAGCAGCGCCGCCGTCCTCGCGGAGCTGCCTGCGCAGATCCGCGACCGCCTCCTGCCACGTCGAAAGGATCCGTGATGACCGCTACGCTCGCGCGCCCGGTCGCGCCGAAGAAGTCGCTTGCCGTAGTCATCGGCAGCGCCCTCGGCGCCGCCGCACTGTTGACCATGGTCCCAATGGAGGAAAGTGGCCGCAAGGTCGTTGCCACCATCGGCGCCGACCAGACAGTCACCGTTCGCCACGTCTCCGGCCCGCAGTATCTGCGCGCCTACCTCGACATCGTGAAGGTGCCGACCGCCTGCGACGGCATCACCAGGGGGGTAAGGCTCGGTCAGACCTATACCGAGGCGCAGTGCAACGCGCTCCTTGAACAGGAGCTGGTCGCCCACGCCGAGCCGGTTATTGCCTGCGTTCCTCGCCTGTACGGGCGACCGAACCAAGCGGCCGCCGCCGTGTCACTTGCCTACAACGTCGGTACGTCCGGCTTTTGCGGTTCTACCGCGGCACGGCGCTTCAACGTCGGTGATTGGCGCGGCGGGTGCGAGGCGTTCCTGATGTGGGACAAGGCGGGCGGGCGGGTCGTGCGCGGCCTCCAGCTCCGCCGCCAGCGCGAGCGCGCCCTTTGCCTGAAGGATCTGCCGCGATGATCCGCCGCGCGTTGTCCTGGGTGAAGGGGGAAGCCGCCTTTCTCGTCCTGCTCGCCGTCTGCGCGGCTGCGGCATGGCTGTACGTCGACTATCGTCACGTCCGCGCCGATCGCGACGATCTGGCGCACCGCGTCGAGGTCATCTGTACCGCCGCCGGCGAGGAATTCGCTGCGACGAAGGGTGCCGCACGCGGGATCCGCTGCAAGGCGCGCGTAGCGGCGATGGTCGCGTTCAAGGCGAACAGCGACCAGCAGACCGCCAAGCTGCTCGCCGACGCCATGGCCGCCCACGATGCTCGCCAGTCCACCGATAACCAGGCCGCACGCGCCGCGGCCGAGGCCGCCCGTTCGGCCGCTCTCAGAATGGAGGCTGCAGATGCCGAAGCCGAACGCCGTAACCTTGTCGATCGCGAGTGGTTTGCTGCTGTCAACGGCGTTGCAGGGCTGCGCGCCGCGACCCGCTGAGCGGATCGAGATTCCGGTTCCCGTAGCGGTGAAGGTCGAGGCGCCGAAACCGCCGCCCGAGCTGCTGCGCTGCGCCGAGCGGCCCGCCGGCCTGCCCGAGGATCCCGCGCTGATCGCTCAGATCCCGACGGCAATCCGCGCGGGCATCATCCGCCTCGCAAAGGCGTTTGCCGTCAACGCCGATCGGCTCGACCGTCTGACCAACTGGAACGCGCCGGATAGCTGCGGGGCGGGGGGCAAGTGAAGAAGCCCGAAAGCCTAAAGGCGCTGCTACTGGCGTCGGTACCGGGGCTGGCGGAGAAGCCGGAAAACCTGTCGATGTTCATCGACAAGGGGCGCATCGCTGCACGCCTGACCGGCTCTCTCAGCTTCGAATATCGCTACACCGTCAACATCGTCGTGCAGGACTTCACCGGCGACGTCGACGGCCTGTTCGTGCCCTTGCTCGCGTGGATCGCCGAGCAGCAGCCCGACCTGTTCGAACGCGACCCGCAGGAACCGTTCAGCTTCGAATCCGAGATCCTCGACGGCGATCTCGCTGACGTGTCGATCGACCTGGAGCTGACCGAGCGCGTGCAGGTCGTCCGGACGGCGGACGGGCTCGACGTCATCCACCTCGACGAGCCGAGCCGGATCGACGCCTTCGACGATGTCGGGCCGGTCAATCTGTGGTCGGGCGTCCTCGACGACGTGACCGCGGGCACGACGACGCTGGCCGCGTGACCGACGACTTTGCCGAGATCCAGACCTTGGCCGGTGCGCTGCTCCGCCAGCTCGGTACCGGCGAACGCCGCGCGCTCCTGCGCCGCATGGCACGCGGGGTCCAGAAGAGTCAGTCCGACCGGATCGGGCGCCAGCGGGATCCCAACGGCGCGCCATTCGCCGCGCGCCGGCCCAAGCCCGAATTGAAGCGTGGCACCCACGCGGTCAAATTCCTGTATCCCAAGGGTGCGGCGGAACCGCGGCTCGTCCTGATGAAGAGCTGGGTTCATGATGGGCAGCTGATGACCGGCTTCGATATCGAGGCCGGCGCGATCCGAAGTTTCTTCTATGACAAGGTCGACCGCTACCTGCCCGTCGATGCGTCCGAGCAGAACGCCGGCGCCGGCAAGCTGCGCCGCAAGGGGACGCTGCGGCAGAAGGCGATGTTCCGGAAGCTTCGGAACGGGCGGAACCTGAAGGCCGGCGCTACCGATCTTGAAGCATGGATCGGCTTCACCGGCCGAGCGGCCGAGATCGCCCGCGTCCACCAGGACGGCCTGCGCGACAAGCCCTCGCTTAAGGGGCGGGCGGTTCGATACGCCCGACGCAGATTGCTGGGCCTGACCTCGGCTGAGCAATCGCAAGCGCTCGACATGCTGCTCGCCCACGTCGCGGCCGGCGCCGGAGCCTAAGCGCGACGACCATCTATTGGCGAATGCGCTGACGGCCCTATGTTCGATGGGTAATGTCCGCACCGATCCGCCCGCTACCGCGCCTGCTTCAGCTTATGCGCGAGCAGGGCACGACCACTAGGACGGCCGCGGGCGTGATCGGGCGGAGCGAGACCTATCTGCGCAAGCGGCTCACCGCCGATACGTATCTGCTCGATCTTCCGATCGACGAGATCGCGCTCCTCGCAGGCTTCTTTGGCGTACGCCCCGAAGAGCTCGGGGGTTAGGCCACCGCCGCTCTTGTAGAGAGCGTCTCTACAAGAGGCCGCCCTAGTCATTCGCGCGTCGGCTCCCCGACATGCCCAGACCATGGCCGTCCTTTCCACCACCGTCGATCTGTCGCGCCTGCCCGCCCCGGTATTCGTGCCGCAGCTGGCGTATGACGCGATCGTCGCTCAAATGGTGGCGGACGTGCAGGCGGTGCTGCCTAGCTTCGATGCCACCGTCGACAGCGATCCTGCGGTCAAGGTGCTTCAGGTGGCGGCGTACCGCGAAATGCTGCTGCGCCGTCAGCATCAGGAAGCGGCCGAGCAAAATCTGGTCGCCTACGCGACCGGCGCCCGGCTCGATCATCTCGGCGCGCTCGTCGGTGTCACCCGCCTGACGGTCACACCCGCCGACCCCGCCACAGGCGCCGCGGCCGTCCTGGAAGGCGATGACGCCTTCCGCCAGCGCATCGTGCTCGCTCCGGAGGGCTTCTCCTGCGCCGGGCCCGAGCTCGCCTACGTCGCCCACGCCAAGGCGGCGAGCGGTGACGTGCTCGACGCCAGCGCCACGTCGCCCGCGCCGGGGCAGGTCCGTGTGTCGATCCTGTCGCGCATCGGCAATGGCGCCGCCGCACCGGGCCTGATCGCTGCGGTCGATGCCATCGTCACCGACCGCGCCATCCGCCCGCTCGGCGATCAGGTCGTCACCGCCAGCGCCGACATCGTCAATTTCGCGGTCGCGGCCCAGCTTGTGACCTTCGCCGGCCCGGATATCGAGATCGTCCTGAATGCCGCCCGCGCCGCGCTCGCCGCCTATCTCGCCGACAATCGCCGCCTCGGCCGCACCATCACCCGCTCGGGCCTGATCGCCGCGCTCAGTGTCGCCGGCGTCCATCGTGTCGACCTTACCGCACCGCTCGCCGACGTCGCCTGCGACGCGACCCAGGCGGCTTGGTGCATCGGCGTCGCGGTCGCGCACGGGGGATTTGCGTCTTGAGCCTGCTGCCGCCAAATGCGACGAAGCTGGAGCGTGCGCTGGAGGCCGGGACCGCGCGGATCGGCGACATTGCGGCGCCGATCGACACGCTGGTCGATCCCGCGACGATCGCCGCCGGCGCGCTGCCCTGGCTTGCTTTCGGCCTGTCCGTCGACCTGTGGGACGCCGCGTGGCCCGAAGCGGTGAAGCGCGATGCCGTCGCGACGTCGATAGCCCAGCACCGGATCAAGGGCACGGTGGCGTCCGTCGAGCATGTGCTGGCCCGCATCGATGCCCTGGCGCGCATCGTCGAATGGCACGACACCGCAGGCCGGCTCGCCCCTCACACCTTCGAGATCGAAATCCCGCTCGTCACGACGCCCGGCGCCGCCGGCGGCGTGCGCGCCGGTGCCGCGATCGTCGACGACATCATCGCCCAGGTTGGCACCGTCAAGCCGCTGCGCGAACATCTGACCGTAGTTCAGAGCCTGGCGATGGAGGGCGGCGTCGGCGTGCAGGGTGCCGCGCGCCTCGCAGGGTACACCCGCGACGAAGGCGACCTGACCTATGACCCGTCGACTGCCTGGGATTTCTATCTTCAGACCGAGGATGGCGAGCCGCTGCAGGCCGAAGCCGGCGGCTTCCTGGACACTGCGCCATGACCAAACTCACCCTGACCATCACCCGCACCGGCATGGAGCGCTTCACCGCGGCCCAGCTCGGCGCCGATATCGACCTGACGATCGCGACGATCGGCCTGACTGACGCCGTCTTCGTCGTCGCGCCCACGCTGACCGCGCTGCCCGGCGAATTCCGCCGGCTCCCCGGCGTGTCGGGGGAGCAGGTCGGCGACAATATCGTCCACATGACGATGCGCGACGAAGAAGACGTTCGCTATACCGCGCGCGGCTTCGGCCTCTTTCTTGCCGACGGTACGCTCTTTGCCGTATACGGACAGGCGGACCGGCTTTTCGAAAAGTCCCCTCGTGCTGCCTTCCTTGCCGCCGTCGACATCGCTTTCCCCACCGGCGACGTCAGTCAGCTGACCTTCGGCAGCACAGATTTCCTCAACCCGCCGGCGACGACCGCGACCAAGGGCGTCGTGCGCCTGGCGACCGACGCCCAGGCCGATGCCGGCATGGACCTGCTGGTCGTCACCGCCCGCCAGCTGAAGCGCGCGATCGACGCGGCGCTGGCGATGATCGCCCAGGCGATGGACGGGCTGGCGGCGCGCACCACCTTCGGCTCCGGCCTCGTGAAGGGCGGGGGACGCAATGACACGAATCGGACGCTGACCGTCGACGCCGCTTCGGTGGCGCAGATCCGCGCCGGCACTGCGCTGGACGTCGCGATCACGCCGGGCGCGCTGCGCGGCGCCTATGTCATCGAGCAGGGACGGCGGGTCACTCCGGACGGCTTCGTCGAGATGTGGGGCATCGCCGTGGCCCGCGCCACGGAAGGCGCCTTCGATCTGGTCTTTCCCACGCCGTTCACGACCGCCTGTGAAGGCGTGATGACCATGACGATTAACACGATGATGACCGCCGATGGCCTGACCGTCATTCAGGAAGTCGGGCTCTACGCCGATCGGGCCGCGCTGTTTGCGCAGAACCACCAAAACACTCTGACCGAAGTCGGCGGATTCCGCTGGCGCGCATGGGGGCGCTGACATGGCGAAAATTAGCGGACTGCCCCTGGCCCAGAATCTGACGGGCGACGAACAGCTCCCGATCGTGCAGGCTGGCGAAACCCGCGGGGCGACGATGACGGCGCTTCGCGCGCTTATCACCCCGTTCCTGCAGAACTGGTACAAGGGCGACCGGGGAGAGGTCGGCACCTCGGGCAACACCTACACCCCCGAATCCGGCGGGATCGTTGCGTTCAAAGCCTCCGATGTCAGCCGCGGGAAGGCGTCGCTGTTGCGCCTTCCCGGTGTCGCTGACGGCGATGTGTACTGGAAGCCGGGGGACGCCACCCCCGATGACGGGCAGAACTATTTCTCCAGCACGTTTCCGGGGGCTATCGGCCGCTGGGCACGGCAGGGCGTGGGAGGGGTCGCGTTCAGACAATCTTTGGCTGGGGCGATTGTGCGCAGCGCCGAAGACAAGCTGCGCGACATGGTTTCGGCTAAGGATTTCGGTGCGAAGGGCGACGGACAGACCAACGATACGCTCGCGATCAATAGGGCGATTGACACCGGAAAGTCGGTGTTTTTCCCCACCGGTGTCTACCCTTACGATCCGTCAGCGAAGGCACTGGCTTTTGGGCAGTACCT
>DASTEN010000093.1:0-2642 GCA_035709645.1 Sphingomonas sp. | reverse complement strand
CGCCCGGCAGCGTCACCGGCAATGGCCCCGCTATGCGTAGTGACGGTGCGAAGGTGGACGAGTTTCCAGGTGAATTATACGTATAGAATGGCACATCGTCGTAAACAAACGCGACCGGATTCGCCGTGACATCGCGAAAGCCGTTCAACCTGCCGACGCGCAACGCCCTCGACGTCGCTTCACTGACGATGGCAGGGGCCTTGTCGTTCTCGAACCGCGATTTCGAATAGGACAGGTCGAGTGCGGCCTGCCAGCTGAAGGGCAGGCGTGCGATTACGCCTCCGATCAGATTGATGCCGCTTTGCCGGCTACGGACCCTGGCCTCGCCGCCAGTGCCGGGCAGGGAGACCTGAAGCCTTTGAACGAAGGGGTTGTTCGGCGCATCCGCGGCCAGTTCGAAAAAGGTCGGCCCGCGCGCCCGGATATCCGTCGAATCCGCCTTGGACAGGGTGACGCCGACATAGCCTGTCAGCCAGTTGTTGAACGTGCGCCGCGCCGACAAGGTGCCGCTTATCCGCTCCGATCCGAAGAGCAGCGGGCTACGCAGACCGGAGGCGGTGGCGGTGTCGGGCCGGGCGTAGTTATAGGTACCGATACCGGCGAGCAGCGGCGTGACGCCGTCGATGTCCACACCGCGATATCCGGCGGGTATGCTGCCGAAGCCGCGCGTGAGCTGGGTGCCGCCATATTGCGGCTTGAGCCTAAGCGGCGTGCCGTTGCTCGATTTGAAATTAGGCGTGTTGCCGATCGGCGGCGACACGAACTGCCCCTGCAGCGCCAGGGGATCGTTGGCCAGGATGGCGGCGATGCCGCCATCGATGAACTCCGCCCGGTCGGCCATCAGCAGGGGATTGGTCTTCAACCAGCTGGCGGTGGCTGACAACCGCGTTCGCCCCCCCTCGACCGGCATGCCGTAGGTGATGTCGATCTGACCCTGACCCTGCGCGAAATCGGTCGTGTCGGAATAGGTTGCCGTGACCTCGCCCCCGGAGAAGTCGCGCTTCAGGACGATGTTGACGACGCCGCCCGAAGCGCCGCTGCCGTAGATGCCAGAGGCCGATGAGGCAAGAACCTCGATCCGTTCGATCGCCGCGAGGGGAATGTTGTTGATCGACGTCTGGGTGATGGTGCCGTTGCCGACGTTCACGCCCGGCTGGCGACGGCCGTCGACCAGGATCAGCGTGTCGCGCGAACCCAGGCCGCGCAGATTGATCGAACTCAGACCGCGCACACCGGGATCACGGCCCCCGAACCCCGGCTTCGTCTGCTCGCTGGTTCCGGGGGATGCGTTGACGTTCAGCCGGTCGCGCAGGAAGCTTTCCAGGTTCGGCGCGCCGCTGCGCTGGATTTCCTCGCGCGACATCACGATGAACGGCTGGCTGTCGTCCTGCGAGCGCTGCACGCCGGTATTGAGCGACCAGGATCGCCGGCCCCGCACCAGGATGTCGGGCGTCGCATTGTTGCTGTTGTCGGCGTTGCCGACCCCCAGCGCGACGCTGCCGTCGTCGCTGTCGTACCGCAACAGGCCCGATCCCGACAACAGCGTCTCGAGCGCCGCGTCGCTCGACATCACGCCCTTCACCCCCGGCGTGCGACGCCCCTTCAGACCGTCCGATTCGAAATCGATCGATCGGCCCGACTGGCGCGACCAGGCGTTCAGCGCGGCCGACAGCGGCCCGGCGGGAATCGAGAACCGCCGCGGCGTGGTGCGGTCCCCCGCCTGTGCGGATGGCGATCGCGGTTGCTGACCCTGTGCAAATGCATGCGCAGGCGCGACGAGCGCGCCGAGGGCGATGCCCGCCATGAGTGCCGACAGGTTTTTGCAGGTGATGGTCATGGCTGATGTCCCCCCTCTTTTCGACCATCCCCCCGGAAGGTCGCCTTCATTCACAAAGACAATCGGCGATCACAAAACCGTAACATTCGAATGGCCGTGACCGCCGACACCAATCGTCACATCGGTGGCATGATCTCTTCTGGCTTCACCACCGTGATCGGCAACCCCAGCTTCTCCAGCTGAGGGCGGATGATCGCCGCATTGCCGACCACGCCCCAGATCCAGCGATTGCCGTTCAACTGCGTCCGCAGCGCGTCTGACGCCGCTTCCCGCGTTACCGCGCGATACCGCTGGCTCAGCTGCCCCGGATAGCTGTCCGGCCGGCCGAATTCCCGGATGCGACCGAGTTCACCCAAGATGGAGTAGCGATTGGTGTAGCTTACGGCGACCTCCCCGATTGCCGCCGTCTTGACCCGGTCGAATTCGAGCGCGGTGATCGGTCGATCGCTCATGACTCCCGACACCTCCTTCATCACCTCGGCAATGGCCGGACCGACCTTGTCCTGCTGGATCGTGCCTTCCATGGCGAAGTACGAGGAATATTCCCGCACGATTGGATAGCCGATGAAGCCGTAGGTCCAGTGCTTGTCCTCACGCAGGTTCATGTTGACCCGCGACGTAAATCCGCCGGCCAGCACCTTGTTGCCAAGGTTCAGTGCCTCGGTCGGCGCAGGTTCCGTGATCGGGATGAGCTGTTTGCCCGTGACCGTCGCCTGTACGGAGCCGGGCAGGTCGATCAGCACGATCTGCGACGACTGGGGTTGCGGCGTATAGGTCACGGTCGGGAGAGGCTGGGGGGTACCCG
>DASTEN010000092.1:0-2970 GCA_035709645.1 Sphingomonas sp. | reverse complement strand
GGCGGTGGTGCCATAGGTCGCGTGTGCGGCGCCGATCGCGCGAATGCCGTCGACGGTCGGGTGGTCGTTGAACAACACCCCGCCGCCGCCATTGACCTGCGTATCGACGAAGCCGGGGACCAGCCAGCCGCCGTCCAGATCGATCGCCTCGGTATCGCCGCCCACATGAAAATCGGCGATGACGCCGTCGACGACGTGAAACGCGCGGCTATCCTGCTGGCACTGATCGGCGAGCACGCGCCCACCGCGGAAGACGAAGCTGCTCATCGCGTTTCGGTGACCTTGCGCAGATGCGGCGGCTGGTCGGGGTTCAGCCCCCGGCGCAGCGACACCGTGTTGACCATGCGGTAGAAGCTCTGGATCATCAGGATCGGTTCGATCGCGGCATGGCTGCGGATCGTCGGCGGGTGGCTGTCGTCGTCGGACGCATCGGCCAGATGCACCGCCGCGCCGCGCGACGCGAACTCCGCCGCCGCCGCGCGGACATCGTCGCCGGCATCGTCCGACGTCGCGAAGCCGAGCAGCGGAAAGCCGTCGTTGATGATCGCCATCGGCCCGTGGCGGACTTCGGCGCTACTGAACGCCTCGGCATGGAGCGCCGAGGTTTCCTTCATCTTGAGCGCCGCTTCCTGCGCCACGCCGAAGCTGTAGCCGCGCCCGATCACGAACAGGTTGCGCGCCTGAACCAGCGTGTCGGCGACCGCCGTCCAGACGAGCTCGAACGCTGCTTCCAACTGCGCGGGCAGGTCGTTCAGCGCCGCCAGCAACGCCTGATCCTCGCTCCAATGCGCGGCGATCGCGGCAAGGCCGGTCAGCGAGGCGATGAACGACTTGGTCGCCGCGACCGAGGTCTCGGGACCGGCCGACAGCGGCAGCACGGTGTCGGCCAGACCCGCCAGCGGAGAATCCTCGACATTGACCAGCGCCACGACGCGCGCACCCGCCGCCTTGTAGCTTTCGACGGTGCGCAGCAGATCGGGGCTACGGCCCGATTGCGACACCGCGATCACCAGCGCGTTCATCCGCTCCATGCGCGTCGCATAGACCGACGCGACCGACGGCGCGGCGCTGGCGACGGGCACGCCGCACAACGTCTCGACCAGATATTTGCCATAGGTCGCGGCGTGGTCCGACGACCCGCGCGCGCAGGTCACGACCAGCGCCGGCGGATCGGCACGTAGCGATGCGCCGAGTTCGGCGAGCGCCGTCGCATTGCGCGACAGGAACCGGGCGACGGACGCGCCGCCCTCCCCCGCTTCGCGGTGCATGGCGGTATGCTCGGCAACGACCGGCTTCGGCCCGGCTTCGACGGTGGACGTCATGAACCCCCTCTTGGTGCCGGCCCCTGCCGGATCAGCTTGCGTTCAATTCGGCGACCACGTCGTACGCGTCGCCACGATAATAGGATTGGGTGAATTCGACCGTGTCGCCATCGGCCAGGAAGCCGCGCCGTTCGATGAACAGCCCGGCATGGCCGACCTCGACGCCCAGCCGCTTCGCCTGTTCGGCGGGAAACGCCATGGCGCGCAGCCGTTGCAGCGCGCGCACCGGCCGACAGCCAGTGACCTCCAGCGCGGCATAGAGCGACTCGCCGACCGCATCGACGCTGGGCAGGCAATGGCCGGCGATCGCCGAATATTCGACCGCCATCGGCACATCGTCGGCAAAGCGCATGCGCTGGAACCGATAGACCGGCGTACCGGGCGACAGGCCGAGCGACATCGATTCCTCGGGCGTCACCAGCCCGGCCGACTTCGCCACCCATGCGCTGCTCGGCACCCGCCCGCGCGCGACCATATCCTCCGAGAAGGACGACAGTTTCGAAAAGCTCTTGTCGACCCGCGCCGCGACGAAGGTGCCCGCGCCACGCCGACGCACCACCAGCCCCTCGTTCGCCAACCCCTCGATCGCCTTGCGCACGGTGATCCGCGATACGGCATATTCGGCGGCCAGATCGCGCTCGGGCGGGATGGCGTCGTCCTGCAACAGGATCCGCCGCTCGATCGCGCTGCGCACCAGCTGCTGCAACTGGACATAGAGCGGCGCATGGGCATCGCCGCGCAACTGTCCGACCCGCTCGGAAAAGGCCGTACCGCCGCTAACCGGGGCGGACGAACGAACGATGGCGGAGGCGGACGATGCGGACACGCCCCTCTGATAGGTATGTTTTTGGTACTATGCAATGCCGATTCCGCAGGCCGGATCATGCCATCCAGCCCGCCGTTCGCGGTATCATCCGGCGAATTGGATCGGTAATCGCGGTCGGTTGCATAGGACCATGCCCTTTAGAACTGAATCGGCCCTTCGATCGCGTCAAGCAATTTTATTGCGTCAAAGACCTGTTCCAAGCGCACTCTAGAGGGAAATTTCGTCCAAATTAGGCTGGGTTTCTCACCTGTGAAGATTGTTTTCATTTTTATGTAGATTTTATGATTGCGATTGGTCACATTGCCATCGACCAAAACGAGCCTGCATGGAACCAATATAGGTCCAATGCTGGACGCATGTCGTCTCGCCCGTCGCGGCCACATCGGGGGAGCGCCTTTCGCGCTCGGATTTAAGGGGTAGGGGTCCATGGCATTTTCGCGTTTCGCATATCTGGCATCCACCGCGTTGGTGGCGCTCGCCACACCGGCCTTCGCGCAGGAAGCGCCCGCGCCGACCGCGACGGACGACGCCGACACGATCACCGTCACCGGCATCCGCAAGTCGATCGCGGACTCGATCGCGACCAAGCGTGACGCAGGATCGATCGTCGACGTCATCTCGGCCGAAGACGTCGGCAAGTTTCCGGACGCGAACGTCGCCGACTCGCTGGCGCGCCTGCCGGGCGTGACCGTCGACCGCCAGTTCGGCGAAGGCGAGCAGCTGTCGATCGCGGGCGTCGAGCCGGCGCTGAACCGCCTGACCGTCGACGGCCACTCGGTCGCCTCGGCCGACTGGGGCGGCAACCCGTCCGACCGGTCGAGC
>DASTEN010000091.1:0-4091 GCA_035709645.1 Sphingomonas sp. | reverse complement strand
CTCCGCTCGTATTCGCCGGCGAAGCGCGCAACCTGACCGCCGACCTGGCCGAGGTCGCGGCGGGCAAGGCGTTTCTGTTGCAGGGCGGCGACTGTGCGGAAAGCTTCGCCGAATTCCACCCCAATAACATCCGCGATACCTTCCGCGTCATTCTGCAAATGGCGGTCGTCCTGACCTTCGCCTCCAAGCTGCCGGTAGTGAAGCTCGGCCGAATGGCCGGCCAGTTCGCCAAACCGCGATCGGCGGACATGGAGGACATCGGCGGCGTGTCGCTGCCCAGTTATCGCGGCGACATCGTCAACGACATCGCGTTCACGCCCGAAAGTCGCGCGCCCGATCCGCAGCGTCTGATCCGCGCCTACTCGCAGTCCGCCGCGACGCTCAACCTGCTGCGCGCGTTTGCCAGCGGGGGCTATGCCAACCTGCACCAGGTCCATCGCTGGACCCACGACTTCATGGGCCGCAGCCCGTGGGCGACGAAATACGCGGAAATGGCCGATCGGATCGGCGAGGCGCTGGACTTCATGGCCGCCTGCGGCATCGATGCCGAGCGCGTGCCGCAGCTGAAGGCGACGAGCTTCTACACCAGCCACGAAGCCTTGCTGCTGCGATACGAGCAGGCGCTGACCCGGCAGGATTCGCTGACCGGCGACTGGTACGATACCTCAGCCCACTTCCTTTGGATCGGCGACCGCACCCGGTTCGAAGGGTCGGCGCACGTCGAATATCTGCGCGGCATCGGCAATCCGATCGGCATGAAGTGCGGGCCGAGCCTGGAGCCCGATGCGCTGCTGCGGCTGCTCGACACGCTGAACCCTGGCCGCGTGGCCGGGCGCATGACGCTGATCACGCGCTATGGCCATGACAAGATCGAGGCCGGGCTACCCAGACTGGTCCGCGCCGTGCAACGCGAAGGTCATCCGGTCGTGTGGAGCTGCGACCCGATGCACGGCAACGTCGTCAAGGCCGCCAACGGCTACAAGACCCGCCCGTTCGAGCGCATCCTGGCCGAAGTCCGCGGCTTCTTCGCCGTTCACCGCGCGGAGGGTTCGTTCGCCGGCGGCATCCACTGCGAAATGACCGGGCAGAACGTCACCGAATGCACCGGGGGCGCAGTCGACGTCACCGAGCAATCGCTGGCCGATCGCTACCACACCCATTGCGATCCCCGCTTGAACGCGAGCCAGAGCCTCGAACTCGCCTTCCTGTTGGCGGAAATGCTGAACAACGAGATGAAGCATCGCCGCCCGGCAGAGGCAGCGCAGGCGGCCTGAACACCCTCGATGGTGCCGCCAAGGCGGCGCCACCGAGGGCCAAGGCGCAAATATATCAGGGCTTGCCCGGGTCTCGTACCGGCGGGATGATCGAGATGACCGGCACACCCCCCGCCGCCGGGCGCACTTCGATGACGAGCGGCTTGCCCAGTGCCAAATACCGGCGCGTCACGTCGCGGATGTCGTTTGCCGTGATGGCCTTACGACCGCTGATATACGTGCGCATCGATGCGATCCGCCGCGGATCGTCTAGGTCGCCTGCGATGATCGACGCCCAATAGGCGTTGCCGACCAACGCCCGCTGCGCGGCCCCGACCGCAGTTTCCTTGGCACGCAACAGTTCGTCGGAGCTGGGACCTATGGTGGCCAGATCCGTGACGATGCTATCCAGTGTCGCGCGGAATGCCCCTATGCGGTCGGGGGTCAGTTGGGCGCCGGCCATGATCGATCCGAAGTCGTCGAAACCGCGGACTTCGTCGTTGCTGACGAACGGCGCATAGGTGCCACCCTGCTTTTCGCGAAAATCGTCGGTCATGCGATCCCGGATGATCGCCGCGGCCATCCCCAGCGCGCGGCCGCGCTGCAGGTCGGTCAGACTGCCGACCGTTCGCCAGTTCACCGCCACGATCGCCTGATTGGGGTCGCCACGATGGGTCAGCAGCAGCGGCTTCGCATTCGGCAGCGGCGGGATCGGCTGGACAGGCGCGGGCGCGGCGGTTCGCGCCGGCAATGCGCCGAACGTCGCCGCAACCGCTCGGATCACCGACTGCCGATCGAAATCGCCGACGACCGAAACCCGTATAGGCGCTTCGCCCAGCACCCGCGTCCAATAGGCCTTGATCGCCGCCGCATCCAGGCTGTTCACCTCGCTTGCCGGGGGCAGGACCTGGAACCGCGTGTCGTTGCCATACGCCGCGGGCAGGCCGAAGACGGACAGCACCGACTGCGGCTGCGCGAAGATCGACCGGACCGACGCGGCGTAGGAGGCACGGAATCGCTGCACCGCCACCGGGTCGACGGTCGGCTTCGTCGCACCGGCCACCATCATCCGCATCAGGTCGCCGATGTCGCGGGGGTTGGTGCCGCCCGACAGCACCGTCGCATCGCTGCGTGTCGCCAGCGAGAAGCCGATCTGACGCCCCGCTGCCAGCCGCGCGAGTTCGGGCGGGGTCGCATCGCCGATTCCGCTGGCCAGCAATACGCCGCTGCTCCAGTCGGGCAAACGGCTGCCCGCCGCACGACCCGCCTGGCCCGACCCGATCCGTACTTCGACACCGATCGACTCGCGCGCGAAGTCGGTCTTCTTCATCACCAGTTCGACGCCGTTGGCGAAGTCGACGCGGTCGATCCCGAATTCGGCGATCGGTCGTTCGCGCAAGACCGTGCCGGGGGTCAGCGGCGGGCTGACCATGTCGATCGTCACCGTGCGTACCGCAGCGATCGCCCCGCCCTCGCTCTTGCGGGCGGTTTCCAGCGCCTTGGCCACCGCCGGCTCGCCCCCGTCGATCGGCGTGGGCGAGACGATCAGGAAGCGCGGACGCGGTGCGAACATCGCCTTCAGCGCCGCGTTCACCGCCGCCGGGGTCAGCGTCGGCGTCTGTGCAGCGAACAGATCGGCATAATAGCGTCGCGTCGGTGACACGTCGTCGGAATCGACATCCGAGACCAGGCCATTGGCGATCGTCGCCGATGGCCAGGTCGTGCTCGTCTCGATGCTGCGGCGCAGGCCATCGGTCATGCCGGCCACCTGCTGATCGATTTCGGCCTGCTCGATCGGTCCGGCGATCGCGCGGTTGAGCACGCCATACGCCTCGGTCAGAGCCTCGCGCCATTGACGACCGCGGACGTTGACGCCCAGCGATACCGTGTCCGACAGACTGCGCTGTCGGGACATGCCGGCCCCCGCCGACAGCATCGGTCCGCCCTTCTGCGCCTGATCGGCCAAGCGCTGATTGAGTATCCGGAGCGCCAGGGCATCGAGATACGCAGCCCGCTGGCGCTCCGCGGTGATCTTGCCCGGGGCATGCGGCGTGACCCAAGCCAGCTGCATTCCGGCGGAGGCATTCGCATCGCTGACCATCGCGATCGGCGACGGCGGATCGACCGGGGTGCCATAGGCGGGCTCGGCGGGTGGTGCGCCGACGCCCTTCCATCCCCCGAATTGCGCCGTGATCCGATCGACCATCGCCGCCGGATCCATGTCGCCGGTTACGACGACGACCGCACGCTCGGGGCGATACCAGCGGCGGTAGAAAGCGCGCAGCCGGTCGGCACTGGCGCCCGCCAGCGTCGCCTCGGTTCCCGCCAGTTCGCGCCGCGCGGCGAGCAGCCCGGCCTGCATCACGTCACGCGTTGCCTCGCGCACCTTCACCGCGATCGGCGTCAGCCGTGCCGCGCGCTCGGCCAATACCACCTTGCGTTCGATCTCGAGCAGCCCCTGATCGATCGCCGCGTTGCGCATCATGTCGGCAAGCGTTTCCACCGCCTCGTCCAGCGACGGCGCGTCGTTGCGCGGCAGGTCGAGCATGTAGGTCGTCGCTCGATAGGTGGTCGATGCGTTGCTGTCCGAACCGAAGCTGGCGCCCAACCGCTGCCACAGCCTGACCGCTTCACCATCCGGTCGCGACGGCGTGCCGCGAAACGCCATATGCTCGAGCAGGTGCGCCCAGCCCTGTTCGTCCTGCGCTTCCATCAGCGCCCCGACGTCGATGCGAACGCGGATCGCGACCGTCCCCGGCGGCGTCCCGTTCCTCCGCACCGCATAGCGCAGGCCGTTGGGCAGCGTGCCCATCTTCCACGCCGGGTCGGCGGGAATGT
>DASTEN010000090.1:0-2772 GCA_035709645.1 Sphingomonas sp. | reverse complement strand
CATAGGCGGCCTGAAGCGCGGGGCTGGCGTTGGCGAAAGCGGGAATTCCAGAGAAACGACCGTTCGGAATGTCGCCGCTGCCGCCCGCGATAAAGCCCAGTTCGCCGCCGTTCGCGACGCAGTTGGTCGTCGAGCTGTTGCTGAACGGTGTGCCGGCGCGGTTCGGGCTGGAGGTGCCGGGCACGACGCAGCCATCGACCAGGCTGTCGAAGGCGTAGCCGCCACGCTGCCCGCGCGTGATCGATCCGCGCTTGAGGTAGTTGCCCGAAACGACGAGGTTGCCGCGATCTTCGGCGAAATTGCCGCCAAGCGTCAGGTCGAAGTTATAGACCGGGGTGGTGGTGTGCGCGTCGAGATTGACCTGCGCGCGCGCCTCCAGCCCTTCGAAATCGTCGCGAATGATGAAGTTGACGACGCCAGTGATCGCATCCGAACCATAGACCGCCGACGATCCGCCGGTCACCACCTCGGTCCGCGAGATCAGCGTCGAGGGGATGGTGTTGAGGTCGGTCACCTGCTCCGGTCCGAAGATCGCGAAGCGACGACCGTTGACCAGCACGAGGTTGCGCTGCGATCCGAAGCCGCGCAGGTTCACATCGGCATAGCCACCGGGCACGGTGTTCGCGGTGGCGCTGCCGAGCGCCGAGCCGACCGCCTGCGGGATCTGCGCCAGCGTCTTTTCGACGTTCACGTTGCCCGACAGCTTGATGTCCTCCTGCCCGACAACATTCACCGGTGTCGAGGCATCGAAGCCGGTGCGGGCGATGCGCGAGCCGGTCACGAGGATCTCGGCTTCCTGCTCCGACGAAGGCGTGTCTTGCTCTGCCTGAGCCATCTGCCCGAATGCCGGCATGGCGACCATTGCCAGCGCTGGCACAGCGGCCGACAGTAACAGCTTGGATATGATGACTTTGTGCATGCCTCTCCCCTCCTGATCGCGTCGACCACTGGGCCGTATCGAACGGACGCCCAAACTTTTGATGCGCCATTGCGTAGGCCACCATCCAAGAAGGTAGCGCTATCACTCGAACGGATTACCTCTGCCACCGCTGGCAGTCAATGAGGGGAAAAGATTCTGACGCGTCGGCCGATAGACGCTAGTCGCCAGCGCGGGGGCCCAAGGCATCCGACGCTATTGTAAAATGCCGCGGCAGGACCGGTCAGCAGGAACGACATCTGTGAGGAATCCAAGGCGGCCTCGCGCATGCTCGCGCGGAATGATCGAATGAAACTAAGACCCACGCCGCCCTGTCCGCAGAGATTGCTCAGATGGGCCCGCCCCTAAGTCCTTTTTACTGGCCCATCCGACCAGCCGTTTTCAGTTGGGTACATGTCCGATAGGGTCGCGCATTGGCCATCGTCACCGCAGAAAACTGCATCACCGGATATTACGCAGTGGCGGCGTTCCGTGAGAAAAGTCAGTCGCCGTCGGAACGCGGAAAAAAATATGGTGCAGTCCGGGGTGCATGATTGCTGTTATCGAGCGGCGCTGACGAAAAGCCTCATATAATCCATCATGGCGCGAGTTGCCGCGACGCGACTGCAGCGAAGTATTGGGAGGGAAGAATGCAAGATTCTTCAACTTCCCCGATTTAATCATTGATTAATCAGGGAATATGGCGGAGACGGAGGGATTCGAACCCTCGGTACAGTTTCCCGTACGACGCTTTAGCAAAGCGTTGGTTTCAGCCACTCACCCACGTCTCCGGATGCGGCGGAAGCGGGGCTATAGCGGGGGTCGGCGGGGGGATCAACCGGGGTTTCGCAGTCTGGCGCGACTCATTTCGTCGGCGAAATCGATTCGCTTCGTCGCAGCGTTCATTGCCGGGCAATCCTGCACGGCGGATAGGGGTGCCGGGTCGGCCAGACGGGGGAGTATCGCGCATGACTAGGTTTCACAGGCTCGCGCATATCGTGGCGCTGGTTTCGCTCACCGCGGCGCCGATGATGGCGCAGGCGCAGGTGCGCACGATCGACCCCAACAGCGCGATCGACGCCGACCTTGCTCCGCAATCAGGCGCACCGCAGACGACGACGACGCCGGTGACGCCCCGCTATACGCCGCCGGTCGACGCGCCGGCGCCGACGCAAGCGGCCGACCCCGCCCCGGCCGGCGATACCTCGCGCAATACCGGTGGCCTCGACCCGATGGCGGAGCGCACCACGGCGGCGGAGGCCAGCGGCACGTACAAGCGCGACGACGTCCTGGCCGCCGCCGAAGGAGTCTTCGGCAAAGGCGCGCAAGGGCTGGCCGGCATGGTCGAGAAGGTGCTGAAGGATCAGGGCGAGCCCAACGCCTATATCGCCGGCCGCGAAGTGAGCGGCGCATTCATCGTCGGCCTGCGCTACGGATCGGGCGTGATGACGCACCGGGTGGAGGGCGCGCGTCAGGTCTATTGGACCGGGCCGTCGCTGGGCTTCGACGTCGGCGGCGACGCCAGCAAGGTGTTCGTTCTGGTCTACAACCTGTACGACACGCAGGACCTGTTCCACCGCTTTGCGGCGGGTGAGGGCCGCGTGTTCTTCGTCGGCGGGTTTGCCGCCACGTACCTGCGTCGCGGCAACACGGTCGTGATCCCGATCCGGCTGGGGGTCGGCTGGCGGCTGGGTGCGAACGTCGGATACATGCGGTTCAGCGAGAAATCGCGCTGGCTGCCGTTCTAGGGGTCTAGCCGAACCAGTGCCGCGCACCGCCGCGGCGCAAGCCGATAATGGTTGCGGCCACGATCATCAGGGCGGCAAGGCCGGCGGAGAGGGCGACAGGCGATGCCT